>CAUYTW010000062.1 GCA_963575715.1 Gammaproteobacteria bacterium
GTTGAGACGACGATGACCTGGATGGAACGGTTCCGCCGATTGTGCCAATTGGAGGAGTTGGCTGTCGAGCGTGTCAAGTTCGACATGCAGTTGATGCGAGACCCTGAAATTTCAGGTGTTGAGTATCAGCAAGGCACCCTGGCCGGGTATTCAGTGCGCGAATATTTCACAAATATTCAACGACAGGATGGCTATGCCTACGCTTGAAAATCACCCGCTTTCCTCCCTGCCCGGCTATAAAGCCGGGGGCTTCTCGCGAGCATTTGGTGAGCGCCAATCGTGAATCGGAAGGGATGGTAATCGACTTATTGGTTGTCAATGATACCGAAGTTATTTTAATTGAATACAAATTCAAAAAACTGTTTCCAAAATATGCCGATGTCAAGGCAATGGTAGCAATCGCTGCAATACTTCTAAAAAAGAGGTCGCTGATTACGCTATGCAAAAAGGACTTTATCTGATTGGTCAAACAGGCGATGATTTAGAGATCCAAAATGTTGTTAATTTTCAGCCCAGAGTCTGGTAAATTTTGTTTTTCGTTTTAATTCAAATTGGTTTTTTCCCTATGATTAGTTTACAGTGTTTTATAAATAATTCTGAGGATTCAAATGCGTACATTATTAAAAATAATTTGCATGGTTTATATTTCAATTTTTTCAAACCATGTTTTTGCAATGAATGCGGTTGAGGGCGCTGATCTAGCTCATCCCCTTTTCCCATCAGATAATTGGTGGAATTTAGACATTCGCACATGGCCTGTTGATCCAAACTCTGCGAGTTTTATTTCGTTTATCAATAACGGTAGCACGCGGCGTTTGCATCCAGATTTTGGAGGCAATTCTGGAGTAGGCAATGGAATCTATGGAATACCTTATGCAGTCATTTCTGGCGCAACCGCCAACGATTTACAAGCCGTCACATTTCAATATTCGGATGAAAGTGACGGCGTTGATCTGGCGACTGGACAAGGGATTCCTTTTTATCCCATTCCACCAGAAGCCATTACCCAACCACATTGGATTGAGGGTGGCGATCCAGGCAATATCGATTTACGTTCTTCTTATGATCGACATCTGCTCATTGTTGATAAAGATAAGAATTACCTCTACGAATTATATAATGTTTTTTATGATGCTTCTCTTGGGAAATGGCAAGCGGGATCAGGCGCATTTTTTAATATGAATACGAATAATCGGCGACCTGATGGTTGGACATCCGCAGATGCCGCCGGTTTGGCTATTTTGCCAGGACTGGTCCGCTATGATGAAGCCTATAACGCCGCCGTGCCTGAGATTAATCACGCCTTTCGCGTCACGGTACGCGCAACCAATGGATATGTCTATCCTGCTTCTCACAAAGCCGGTTCTGGATCGGGCGCATTGCCAATGGGCGCTCGTCTTCGTTTGAAATCAAGTGTCGATGTGACACAGCGCACTAGTGATCCCAATGCGCAAAAGATATTTCGTGCCATGCAGAAATATGGATTGATTGTCGCGGATAACGGCTCGGATATGTTTATTACGGGTACCTACGATGTCCGTTGGAATAACGATATCCTCAATCCAGCCTTTAGCTCACTCACCGCAAATGATTTTGAGGTTATCCAGCTTGGATATAACCCACCCCCTGCCACCTATCCGCTAACTGTTAATAAGGCAGGCACCTGCAACACCGCACTTGTCACGAGCAATCCCGCCGGCATTAATTGTGGCGCAGATTGCAATGAATCCTATGCACCCAATAGCTCAGTGACATTAAAGGCCGGCGCCGTTAGCGGATGCACATTTGCAGGTTGGTCAGGGGATTGTTCAGGTACGGCATCCACCTGCGCGGTCACGATGAGTGCCGCGAAAACGGTGACTGCGACCTACAACAAAATCAATAAAACATTGATCGTTGTAAAAGCAGGAACAGGCAGTGGAACGGTCACGAGCACTCCGGCGGGGATTAATTGCGGGAGTGATTGCAATGAAGACTACGCACCTAATACAAAAGTTACCCTGAAAGCGGCAGTAGTCAGTGGTTCGCTCTTTTCGGGTTGGAATGGGGGCGGATGTTCTGGAACAGCGGCTTCTTGCACCATCACGATCACCGCTAACACAACGGTCACGGCAACCTTTAGTAAACCCATACCGGATTTCGTGGTGACGGCTATGACCTTAACCCCGCCCGTTCCCACGGCCAGAGCAACCTTTTCCGTGGCAGTCACGGTGAAGAATCAAGGCACGCTGGCTGGAAATGCAGGTTACCTAGAGGTCTGGGAAAATCAACCCACTGCTCAAACATGCGGTGCCGAGGGCAATGCTTGGGTGAATGTTGGGACACTCGCAGTCGGTCAAAGTAAAACCATTACATTGTCCAATCTGCGATCTGGTGCTGCCGGTAATAAAACCGCCCGTGCTTTCATTAATAGCTGGTGCGAAACGGCGGAGTCGAATAGCACGAATAATCAACTGACTAAACCCTATACAGTGACTTCTTTACCTTTAGCCCCTGTGCTTAAAACAGCAGTGCCGAGCACGGGTCAGGTTGTGTTGACCTGGGGCGTGGGTGCGGGTGCCACCAGTTACGATGTTTATCAAGGCACGACGGCAGGCGGTGAGGGAACAACGCCGGTCAAGACGGGTATTACGGGTACAACAGCCACACTGACGGGATTGACCAATGGCACCACCTATTTCTTCAAGGTAGGGGCACGCAATGCGTATGGCACCAGTTCACTCTCAAACGAACTCAGTACATCAGTCGTCAATCCTTCGACCAACTATCTTGTGGCCTATAACTCCGGCCCCTCTGGCACCTTGGGGTTGGTAAATAACTGGATACAGGAGTTTTGGGGCAATGTACCCACCAATATGGCAGTGCCCGCCCCTGGTCGTAGTGGTTCACAAGCCTTAGAGGTTATCTTTGGTGCTGCGAATGGTTGGAATGGCGTCGGTTTTGCGCACCGTATTGACTGGAATAATATCTATCCACTGTTTCTAAATCAGTTTAGAACCGTGGAATTTGATATCTATTTTGCAGCCGATAGCGTCGGGGAAGACAATCTTAATTTTATTCTTGAAGATGCAGGACATGCAGATACACCGTCAATCACCAGTTTAATTCCTGGGTGGTCGGGAATGTCTGCTGGTCAAAAGCATGGTAATTGGTTCCATATTGTTGTTGATTTAACAAAAATACATCCGAAGGTTTCACAATATCCGTTATTTTCACGCTGGTTATTATTTAATAATGCGGAAGGGTCTGTTTCAAAACCGCATTATTACCTTTCCAACGTGCAATTAGGTTGGTTCAATGACACCACGTCTCCTGTTTTGACGTTTGGAAGTGCGAGCTTAAATTTGACCTATGACAAGCTTGCCCTGACTTGGACGACAGATGAGCCGACAATTCAGAAGGTTGATTTTGGTACTACCTCGAGTTATGGAAAAACACTCGTAGGGGGTATAACTGATTGGGATTACACGCTATCTCACACCGCGAATCTCACCGGACTTACCCCAGGTACGACGGTGTATTACAAAATCACTGCCTCAGATCATCAATATCTGCCAGGTGTAGTGGCCAATACAAGCACCTATACGGGCAGTTATGTTTTGCCGTCCATTCCAAATGCGGTTCCTGTTATTTCAAATTTAGCAGTCAGTAAATTTGATTCGGTAACGGCCACCTTAACCTGGGCAACCGATCGTCCTTGCACAGAAACCATTACTTACAAAAAGACCGGTGGTGCAACACTCACGCGAAACCTATCGGATTTTTCAGCATCCCGTACGTTTATGCTTGATCTCTTAGAACCTTCGACAAGCTATGCTGTCAGTATTGTGGCGACCGATGCCTTTAACAAAACATCGGTACCAGCCACGATTAATGTCACAACCTCTGTCAATAGCACGGCGGATGTGACGGTGACCATTGATCCTAATACGAAGCGTTCTATTTCACCTTGGATATACGGTCTCAATTTTTATGGTCAGATTAACAATGCACCTGCGCATCTGACATTAGACAGGGCAGGTGGTAATCGTTGGACAGCCTATAATTGGGAAAATAATGCCTCTAATGCGGGCAATGACTGGAATTACAGCAGCGATGATTATCTAGGCGGTGGAAATACCCCGGCTGAGGCTATTCGTACACTCATTGCTGCTAATCAATCTCTCAATATGGCGAGTTTGATGACAGTTCAACTCCAAGGTTATGTGGCGGCTGATAAAGCAGGGCCGGTGGATATTAACGATCCCAATCATTTTGCTAATCGATTCAAGCAGGTTATGTATAAAAAAGGTTCTGCATTTACGCCAACCCCAAGCACTACAGACGCATTTGTCTATATGGATGAGTTTCTCTCGGTATTACGCGGTAAATTTACGGAAGATATCTTTTCATCTACAACAACCCCTACCTTTATTAGTTTAGACAATGAACCTGAGCTATGGGGAGATACCCATAAGGAAATTCAAACAGGTGTAATAGATGCTGAAGCTTATATCCAAAAAACGATTCAATTGAGTAAAGCCATTAAAGATATTGCACCGAATGCCCAGATTTTTGGGCCGGCGCATTATGGATTTAATGGAATTGTGAATTGGCAGAACACAATGGGTGATGCTACGGGTACATATTGGTTTACAGATAAATACCTTCAGGAACTCAAAGTGGCTTCAACAGCTTATGGCAAACGTTTAGTGGATGTATATGATTTGCATTGGTATCCTGAAGCAACAGGTGATGGTGCTCGGATTGTAGGTCTTGATGGGAGTACCTTGACCGATAATCAAGTACAAGCCATTGTGCAAAGTCCTCGCAGTCTTTGGGATTCCACATACACGGAGACTTCTTGGATTAGTAATTGGTTTGGTGGTCCTATCAATTTATTGGGACGGATTCAATCCAAGATTGATGCGGATTGGCCGGGCACCAAGATCGCTATTACAGAATACTTGAATGGCGGTCAGAACCATATCGCCGGAACACTTGCCCAAGCGGATAATCTTGGTATTTTCGGAAATCAAGGCGTTTTTGCGGCGACCTTGTGGCCTCAAGGTAATGGTTGCCCATTTATTTACGGTGGATTTCGGATGTTTCGGGGATTTGACGGGGCCAATGCTAATTTTGGTGATATTTCCCTCAAGGCAACTTCTAGTAATATCCAAAATGTTTCTGCGTATATTAGCCTTGACAGTCAAATATCGGGAAGGGTAGTGATTACAGCCATTAATCGCAGTAAGACATTTCAAGAAGTTTCATTTAATGGCCAGCTGCTAAAAGGTACGGCCTATGTCTACCGTATTACTGATACGACCGCACAAGTCCAAAAGACGGATTCTCAACCGATTGCGCCAGTATTTGTAGGCCAAGTGCCCGTTAATACATCATCTTGGGTAATGCTTTTGCCACCTTTAAGCGTTTCAACGGTGGAGGTACGTTAAAAATACACCTGATTTTCGATATCCCTGATTCTGGAAAACTAGAATCGAATTCTGAAAATCTCGATGGTACGTAGCGGATTGGTCAAGAACCCCACGGCTAAAGGCGGGGGCTTGAGAAGTCAAATTCACAAGTTCGAACTTGACCAGCCTAAGTCCAAAGTATCGGACTACGTTTTTGGAGTCATGACACCTGCGGATGCGTGCCAGTCCGTAGCTCTGTCGCTAATCGTTAAACATCTTTAAGGGGGTTAAGGAAGTGCGGTTAGCGGAACAAGCTCTGAAAACATTGGCGAGGCAAACATTACCGGCGCAAGCCGAGGAGGAGTATTAAAACCATGAACCATGTTTTTGTTATGGATACCACGCACCGTCCCTTATCCATGTGCCACCCAGCACGGGCAAGGGCGTTGCTAAAGGCGGGGAAAGCTGCGGTATTCCGCAGTTTTCCTTTCACGATCATTCTCAAGGAAGAAAAACCGGAGGCGGTTGGTAAACCATTAACAGCCAAGACTGATCCAGGAAGTAAGACCACGGGAATAGTTTTGGTCGACCCTGACGAGCGGGTTCTGTTCGCGGCGGAACTAGAGCATCGCGGGAGAGCGATTAAATCTAGCCTGGAATCACGGCGGGCGCTTCGCCGTGGTCGCCGTAACCGCAGAACCCGTTATCGTGCGCCACGTTTCAATAATCGTCGGCGTCATGATGGATGGTTGCCACCCAGTTTGCAGCATCGCGTTGAGACGACGATGACCTGGATGGAACGGTTCCGCCGATTGTGCCAATTGGAGGGCGTGCGGTCACAGGCCAAGCAACCATTGAGCGATGCGGCGGCGGTCAATGCGACGCGCAACAAGCTGTTTGATGTGTTACTCGATACCGGACTTCCTGTAGAAATCGGTACTGGCGCACAGACCAAGTTTAATCGGGTAAAACTTGACTATCCCAAAGCATATTGGATTAACGCTGCATGTGTTGGAGATTTTGGCGCTACCGTTACACTGATTCCGACAATGAAGCCATTGCAAATCAAGGCTGCCGGCCACGGCAACAGACAAATGTGCGGAACAGATAAGTACGTTTTCCCTACACGCCATCGCAGTCGGCAAAAAAAGCACTTTGGGTTCGAAACCGGCGACCAGGTACGGGCTAATGTTTTTTTTGGCAGAAAGGCAGGAATCTATAAAGGTTGGGTTCTATGTCGAGCCTCGGGGAGTTTTGATATTAAAACTGTAACTGGACGTGTTGCTGGTATTTCACATAGATACTGCACAAATATTCAACGACAGGATGGCTATGCCTACGCTTGAAAATCGCCCGCTTTCCTCCCTGCCCGGCTAAAGCAGGGGGCTTCTCGCGGGCATTTGGTGACAACGGCAGCGTTATTCGTTCGTTTGTTAATTTTTTCCATGCTCGGCCTTCGTGCGAAAAATTTAGATGTTTTTTAACAAGTTGAGATATTTTTGCTAGGAAGTACCCGGACGTAAAACATTCGCGTGCTTAAAAATCCATGGCCGCTATGACTTGAAGTCTTTGTACAATCACTATCGGTGGCCAAAGTATCTACGGCCTGTGACGCTGCGGAGATAGACTCTAGTATTACATAATGTATATTATAGTGTATTATAGTCTATAT
>CAUYTW010000063.1 GCA_963575715.1 Gammaproteobacteria bacterium
GTAGGGTGGGAGGAGTCCATTCCATCACTCAAGCGGACGCTGCGCGATAAGGCCGTGCCCGCCCCCCTGAGCTTGGACGTTAGCCCGCCATAACATCAAGGAGCCTCTTCTTGCACTGGATCGCACCCTCCGAAAAAGACGCCGCTTTCACCTCGCTCGAAAAGCGCCTGTGGGACGCCGCCGACCAGTTCCGCGCCAATTCCGGCCTCAAGGCGCAGGAATATTCCGGCCCCATCCTTGGCTTGATCTTCTTGCGTTTTGCCGAAGTCCGCTTCGCCATTCAACGCGCCAAGCTCGAAGGTGCCAGCGCGTCGTCGCGGCGCGGTAGTCGGGTCGATGAACCCGCCGCTTATCACGCCGAAGGCATCCTCTACTACTTGGCCACCGAGACGCGCTTCGACTACCTGCTGAAACTGCCCGAGGTGGCCGACATCGGCGCCAAGGTCAACGCCGCGATGCGCGAGATCGAGAAGCACAACCCGCAGCTCGCCGGGGTGCTGCCCAAGACCTACAACCTCTTCACCAGCACCCTGCTCAAGGAACTGCTCAAGAAAGTGTCCGAGATTCCGGCCACGCTCGATTACGATGCCTTCGGTCGCATCTACGAATACTTCCTCGGCGCTTTCGCCATGACCGAGGGTCGAGGCGGTGGCGAGTTCTACACGCCGAGCAGCATCGTCAAGCTGCTCGCCGAAATCATCGAACCCTTCCACGGTCGCATCCTCGACCCCGCTTGCGGCTCTGGCGGTATGTTCGTGCAATCGGCACGCTTCGTCGCCGAGCACCAGAAGAACCCCGCCGCCGAACTCGCCATTTATGGCGTCGAAAAGACCGACGAAACTGGCCGCCTGTGCCGACTCAACCTCGCCGTACATGGCCTGGAAGGCGATATCCGCCACGGCGGCAACGTCAACAGTTACTACGACGACCCGCACACCGCCACCGGACAGTTTGACTTCGTCCTTGCCAATCCCCCCTTCAATGTCGATGCGGTGGACAAGGAGCGGCTCAAGGACAGGGTCGGCACTGGTCGCCGTTTCCCCTTCGGCCTGCCAAAGACCGACAACGCAAACTACCTGTGGATTCAGCTTTTTTACTCGGCGCTCAACGCCAAAGGTCGCGCCGGCTTCGTGATGGCCAACTCGGCCTCCGATGCCCGCTCGTCAGAACAGGAACTGCGGCAGAAGCTGATCGAGGCGTGGGCGGTGGATGTCATGGTCGCCGTTGGCCCCAACATGTTCTACACCGTCACGCTGCCCTGCACGCTGTGGTTTTTCGACAAGGGCAAGGCATCGCTCCCCTCGTCCTCCGGGAGAGGGGCTGGGGGTGAGGGCGGCAATCGCCGTGATACCGTGTTGTTCATCGATGCCCGCCACATCTACCGACAGGTTGATCGCGCTCACCGCGACTGGTCACTAGCGCAGATCGGCTTCATCGCCAACCTGGTGCGCCTCTATCGCGGCGAAGCGCTCGACCTGACCGTGGGCGGCGATGAGACAGCGGCCAAGCTCGCGGAGGTCTTCGGCAAGATGCCCGCCTATGCTGACGTGCCCGGCCTGTGCAAGGCGGCAACGCTGGCCGAGATCGAGGCTCAGTGCTGGTCGCTCAACCCCGGGTGCTATGTGGGCGTGGCACCGGGCGAAGAGGTGAGCGACGCGGACTTCAAGGTGCAGCTCGAAACGCTCAACGAGGAACTGGAAACCCTGAACGCCCAAGCGTTGGAATTGCAAGATCGCATCGCGCAAAATGTTGCATCGTTGCTGAATTGAATTGAGGGGAAATGCCATGAACACCGCCATCGAAACCGCCATTGTCGAACGTCTGCATTGTTTGGATGAACACCGCAAGGCCGAAGTGCTCGACTTTGTGGAATATCTCGCGGCCAAATCCAGCACCGCTTCGCCGCCGGTGAGCTGGCCGGAAATTGATCCATCATGCGACTTTTCGCGTTTTATCGGTACTGAGCCGCTTGCCGAAGATGGGGTTGCATTTCAGCGCCACATCAGGGATACCGAATGGCCATGAATTATTTGTTGGACACCAACATTTTGATCGATATTCATGCTGGCCGGATCGCCTTTGGGCCTTCAGTCGGCCATTACACCTATTCGGTCATCAGCGAAATCGAACTACTTTCCTGGCCCGCCATCAAGCCAGTACAGGAGCAAGAACTGCGCTATCTGCTAGGCCATCTTCAGCGCGTCGAAGTAGACGCAGTCGTGCGTGAAACCGCAATTCGTTTGCGGCGTCAATATCGGCTAAAATTGCCCGATGCCATCATTGCCGCCAGTGCAGTTGTCAATAACGCGGTGTTGCTGACCAACGACCAGCAATTACTGGCGCTCCCTGTGGTGCGCAGTCAGGCCGTGGAACTTACGCATGACTAAATTTTTAACCATCGCCGCGAATGTGGCGGGGATTCTGTCGAAATGAAGACCGTGAATTGGGAGCGGAAGCCTCTTGGGGCTGTGGCAGACCTCTGCCTCGGCAAGATGCTTGACCAGAACAAGAATCGTGGGGAACCGCTTTCGTATCTTGCGAACGTCAATGTCCGCTGGGGCGAGTTTGAGTTGAACGACCTGCGCACCATGCGCTTTGAACCCAAAGAAATGGATCGCTATGGCCTCAAGTTCGGCGACATTGTCATGTATGAAGGCGGTGAACCCGGACGATGTGCCATCTGGAGAGATCAGATTCCCGGAATGATGATTCAAAAGGCGATTCACAGAATCAGACCGAAGGAGTTCTTGGACTATCGTTTCCTTTTTTACAGCTTTCTACACCTCGGCAACTCAAAAGTCTTCGACCAATACTTTACGGGCGCAACGATCAAACATTTGCCGGGAGAAAATCTGGCAAAGGTCGAGGTTGATATTCCCCCCCTCCCCATCCAGCAACGCATCGCAGGCATCCTGTCGGCATACGACGAACTCATCGAGAACAGCCAGCGGCGCATCAAGATTCTGGAGGCGATGGCCCGCGCCCTCTACCGCGAGTGGTTCGTCCGTTTCCGCTTCCCCGGCCACGAATCCGTCCCCCGCGTGCCCTCGCCGCTCGGAGAGATTCCGCAGGGGTGGGAGGTCGGAGTATTGGGCGATTTGGTGCAGTTCAAATCCGGCTTTGCATTCAAGACTGGCACTTTCGTTCCTGAAGGTCAGTATCGTTTGGTAACGATCAAGAACGTTCAAGACGGCTGGTTTTTGCCCGACTCAGATAGTCGTCTTGATGAGTTTCCTGAGAAATTACTTGCCCATTGCATTCTTGAAAACGGAGACATACTCCTGTCTCTAACCGGAAATGTTGGGCGCGTGTGCTTGGTATTCGATGCCCCGCTGCTTTTGAATCAGCGAGTGTCGAAACTTGTGCCGACGAGCAGCTTTGATTGGGCTTTTGTCTACTGCGCGTTTCGAGACCCGGCGATGCGTTCAAAGTTGGAACAAATCTCAAATGGCGTCGCTCAGCAGAACCTCAGTCCAATTCTTGCGGCACGCATGGAATGCGTTCTTCCGCCAAAAGAGGTTCGCGAAGAGTTTTCGCGATTCGCTGCGCCAACGATAAAAGCGGTCGTTCAGCTTTACGCAAAAATCCAAAACCTCCGCCGCACCCGCGACCTCCTCCTCCCGCGCCTGCTCTCCGGTCAGATCGACGTGGATGCACGCGACCATGCCTGACATCGTTCCGCTCCCCGCCGACTGGCTGGTCGGATGCCCTAATTGTCCAACAGGCTGTTGGACATTGCCTTCAAGACATCTCGTCTCCCGCCTCTGGCATCGCCGACGGGCTGGCGGCCAGCCAATGATCGAAGGCGGCAAGATCTCCTCTTTCCCGCCGCTCGTGAAAATAGGTCTCGGTCTTCAAGGCGGACACCTTTTCGGCAATGGCGGTGACGAAGAACTGGTTCATCGATACACGCTCTTCTTCGGCCACTTGGCGGGCATAGGCGAACAGGGATTCGGGAATACGCAAGGCGTAGTTGGCCATCAAGTTTTCTCCTCTTGCAGTTGGCGAAGGAACGCGCCGGGTGTCATGACCGGCAGGCGAAAATTCGCCGCTGCGGCGAAGTCGCCAATATTCAGGGTGACCAGCGCGGCGGCACGGCCGTTCAATGCCGTTTCCAGCACCATCTCGTTGGCGGGATCGCGCAGTTGCGGCCGCCACAGGTAGTACAGGTGCACCGGCTCGACGAGCAAACACAAGGCATCGAGAAAGGCTTGCGTCTGCACTACGTCGCGCCCGCTGGCTGCAAGTTGCTCTGGCCGGAGAAGCACGGCCTCATATTCGAGCATCAAGGGCACGGATACCAGGGCTTTGTAGCGTCCGTTCCGCAACGCCTGCAACAAGGCAAACGAAGCACCCCGCCGGCTACGGGACGCAGCAACCAGGATGTTGGTATCAAGCACGACGCGCGATATAATCATATCGTATATGATATGACAAACGCTTAAATAATCAAGCCATGAAGCCATGACCACCCACTCCGCCTACTCCGAAGACCAGCTTGTCGAGCAGCCCGCCATCGGGCTGTTTGCCACGCTCGGCTGGCAGACAGTGGTGGCGCTGAAGGAAACCTTCGGCCCCTCACCCCAAGCCCCTCTCCCAAAGGGCGAGGGGAGAATTTGGCTAGGCCGCGAGACCAAGAGCGAAGTGGTGCTCGTGGGTCGCCTGCGTGCCGCGTTGGAAAAGTTCAACCCCGCGCTCCCGCCGGAAGCAATCAACACCGCCGTTGACGAACTGATCCACGACCGTTCGGCGATGAGCCTGGAGGCCGCCAACCGCGAGGTGTATCGGTTGCTCAAGGAGGGCATCACGGTGTCCGTGCCCGACCGCGATGCCCTCACACCCGGCCCCTCTCCCAGAGGGCGAGGGGGGCAAACCACCGAGCGGCTGCGCGTCATCGACTGGGAGCATCCCGACCACAACGACTTTTTGCTGGTCAGCCAGTTCAGCGTGACCGGTGCGCTCTACACTTGCCGGCCCGATCTGGTCGGCTTCGTCAATGGCTTGCCGTGGGTGGTGATCGAACTCAAAAAGCCCGGCGAGCCGGCGCGGGCCGCCTTCGATGACAACCTCACCCACTACAAACAGCAGATTTCGCAGCTCTTTTGGTTCAACGCTTTTTTGATCGCCAGCAACGGCACCGATAGCCGGGTCGGTTCGCTCACCGCCGACTGGGAGCGCTTTTTCGAGTGGAAACGGATCGAACGCGAGGACGAACCGCGTCGCGTGTCGCTGGAGGTGATGCTGCGCGGGACTTGCGAACGCAGCCGCTTGCTCGATCTGGTGGAGAACTTCACGCTGTTTTCAGAACACAAGGCCGGGCTGGTGAAGATCATCGGCCAGAATCACCAGTTCCTCGGAGTGAACAACGCCATCGCCGCAATGCTGGAGGCCCGCAAGCTGGGCCACGGGCGCGGCGGCGTGTTTTGGCAGACACAGGGCAGTGGCAAGAGTTTTTCGATGGTGTTCTTCGCCCAAAAGGTACTGCGCAAGCTCGCCGGCAACTGGACGTTCGTGGTCGTCACCGACCGGGTGGAGCTAGACGAGCAGATCGCCAAAACTTTCAAGACCGTGGGTGCGGTGAGCGCGGCTGAGGGTGATCAGTGCCACGCCGCCAGCGGCGCACATCTGCGGGAACTGCTGCGGGGCAACCACCGCTACGTCTTCACGCTGATCCATAAATTCCAGATGTCGGAGCTGCTGTGTGACCGTTCCGATGTGATCGTATTGACCGACGAGGCGCACCGGAGCCAGTACGACACCTTGGCGCTCAACATGCGCGCCGCGCTGCCCAAGGCGATGTTTCTGGCCTTTACCGGCACGCCGCTGATTGCGGGCGAGGAGCGCACCAAGGAAGTCTTTGGCGACTACGTCTCGATCTACGACTTCCAGCAGTCCATCGAAGATGGCGCCACCGTGCCGTTGTTCTACGAGAACCGCACACCGGAATTGCAGCTTGTCAATCCCGATCTGAACGAAGACATCTACCGTCTGATCGAGGATGCCGATCTCGATGCGGATCAAGAGACCAAGCTGGAAAAAGTACTGGGGCGGCAATACCACCTGATTACTCGCGACGAACGACTGGAAACCGTGGCCCAGGACATCGTGCGGCACTTCCTCGACCGGGGCTTTGTCGGTAAAGCAATGGTGGTGTCGATCGACAAGGCCACGGCCTTGCGGATGCACGACAAGGTCAAGGCCGGTTGGGCGAAGGAGACCGCACGGGTGGAGATGGAACTGGGTGAACTGCACTACCAGCCCGGCAGCGGCATGACGCACGAACAGGCGCGACGCGACCGGCGCAGTGCCGAGTTGAAACAACGGCTGGCAGTACTGACCACTACCGACATGGCGCTGATTGTCTCGCCGGGGCAGAACGAGATCGAGCAGATGAAGAAACTCGGGATCGACATCGAGCCGCACCGTAAGCGCATGAACGAGTCGCAGCCGGGGCTGGACGAGAGGTTCAAGGATACGACCGACCCGCTGCGGCTGGTGTTCGTGTGCGCCATGTGGCTGACGGGTTTCGACGCGCCGAGCTGCTCGACGGTGTATCTCGACAAGCCGATGCGCAACCACACGCTGATGCAGACCATCGCCCGCGCCAATCGAGTCTTTCCCGGCAAGCACAGCGGCGTAATCGTCGATTACGCCAACGTTTTTGCCTCGCTGGAAAAGGCGCTGGCCATCTATGGGGCGGGCAAAGACGGTAAGACTCCAGTCAAGGACAAGCAGCGATTGGTGGAGGAACTACGGAAGGCGGTGGTGGATGCGACGACCTTCTGCGCCGCGCACCGTGTGGTGCTGGCAGAGATTGAGGCAACCGCTGCCGGCAGCATGGAGCGACTTTCGCGCATCCAGGACGGCATGAACGCGCTGATCTCGCCTGACCCGCTACGTCGGGACTTCTTTGCCCATGAGCGGCTGGTCAGCACGCTCTACCGTGCGGTCAAACCCGACCCGGCGGCGCTGGAATTCACCAACCGCGTCGCCGGTCTGACCATATAGCAAAGCCATTATAAAGTGATTAAATCCATGACATATTCAATTGATTTCC
>CAUYTW010000064.1 GCA_963575715.1 Gammaproteobacteria bacterium
GGCTTCAAATTGCTCACGGGTAATATCGCTGGGGTAAGTAGTACGCTCTTTCATCGGCGCTTCTTCAGAAAATTTTTGTGTAACACGACAAAAGATTATGAGCAGGCTCTTAGCCATGGGGTGGTTTAGGGTGCGCTGAAAAAGCCTTTTTCCTTCATAAGTAAAACCTGCTTCTCAGTGGCGCTGCCGCGATGATAAATCAGATGTAGATCAAAAGGTTCCTCGGAACCATCCCAGACACGCAACCTTTTGCCCGAATGGGTGATAAGGGCCTCGCATTCGATACTCAGACAGGGTAGAAAGTCTATATGCCCCGCGAGTATCATTTCGGTTGCCTGTTCATTGGTTTCAACACCAAAAATTTGCGCTGTTATTTTGTTAGCGATGCCGATGCCGATTTGATCGTCCCGTAATATGGCTATCCTTCTCGAACTTGAATTTGTCGCGCCATCCTCAAAGTCACTGCGTACCAGAATTTTATGGATCACTTTTAAATTAACGATGTAACCCAATTCGTCATGCGTCTTGAATTGGGCAATGTGACCCGCGAAAATGGCATTCTTATCCTGTAAAAATTTCTGAAAAGCACGAGCCACGGGATAATAATCGACGGTTATTCGATGTCCAGCCCGTTCAAATGCTTTTCTTATATTCGTGATCGCCAACCCATCGCGCCCATCCTCGTAGGTATAAGGCGGATAATGAAATGAGATGACTCGGAATTCGCCGGCAAATGTCCAGTCTCCATAAAAAATTATCATAATCAGGATCAGGATAAGAGTCTGCATAATATTTTTTGAGGACTTTTAGATGAAAGGAATTTGGGTGATGGCGGTTAGGCGATCCATTGTGTCACTTGCCGCTGAGTAATTCAGGGCTGAGACCTGCTCCTTGAAACGTGCTAAATCGTTATGCAACGACGGACTAGGTAGCGCCTTCTGTAGTTCCACGACGAGTTCGAGCGGGATGAATTCACCATCATCCAGTAGCGTTCGCATTTTCTTGAATAAAGCTGAGGCACATGGCCAGTTACAGGGTGCGCCAGTAGATGCGGGTGGAGAGGGCAGTGTGGTGATGGTAGCCAAAACGACACCGAGAGACTGCGCAAATGCCGTCTGACTGGCAGGTAGCTGACCGTTCTGAAGTTCTTGTTCCAACGCAGTAGCGTGGTGATGTAGCTGTATCGCGCCAAGATTACCGGCGGCACCTTTGAGTTTATGCAGCTGTTGTGCGGCCCCCTCATACTGACCTTGGGCTATCAAGCCGGTGATTGTTTCACTGGCCATGGCGAATTGCTCACCAAATTGTTTCAGCAGATTCACCAGCAGATCGCGATTGCCACTCATTCGTTGAATCGCCATATCGAGATCAACTCCGGGCAGTTGGTCGGACAAAATATCTGTCTTGGGCCTCGATTCGTCTAGCTCACCGGCTGGTATGCTACGTTCTCCAGGGACAATCCAGCGTTCCAGCACCGCTAATAACTGTTGGGGCAGCACGGGTTTGGCGACGTGGTCGTTCATACCGGTTGCCAAACAGTCCGTATGGTCCTTGTGCATCACTGACGCGGTCATGGCGATCACGGGTAGATCATGAAAACGCTCATTGCGACGAATCCGGCGTGTAGCCTCCAGACCATCCATCACCGGCATCTGGAGGTCCATGAACACGAGATCGAAGAAGGGGAACTTCTCTAATGCCGCCAGTGCTTGCTCGCCATCGCCGACGACGATAACGGAAAAACCCCATCGCTCCAAAATCTCTCGGGCCACCTGTTGATTGATTTCATTGTCTTCGACCAGAAGGATACGGGCACCTCGGATCGCCGCCGAGGGTTCACTCGCGAGCGACGGCATGGAAATGGGACGTGAGACCGACGTTTCTTCTGGAATAGCGAAGCGAATCAGGAAACTAAACTCACTACCTTGGCCCAGTGTACTGGTGACCGCGATCTCGCTGCCCATCAACCTGACCAGCCGCTGGCTAATCGCCAAACCCAAGCCCGTGCCGCCAAACCGACGAGTAATTGAGCCATCGCCTTGGGTAAAAGGCTGGAATAGGTGGCCAATCTGATCTGCGCTCATCCCAATGCCTGTATCCTGAATGGTAAAGCGGAGGACCACAAAATCCGTTGCGGCGTCAATCTGTTCCACCTTGACCCGTATCAACCCCGATGTAGTGAATTTAATCGCATTACCGGTTAGATTGATTAGCACTTGCCACAGTCGTAGTTCGTCGCCCACGAGTTGCTCCGGCACGTTGGGTGCGACTTCCACCATTAGAGTCAGTCTCCGCTCACTAGCACGCGCACTAAAGAGATTGATGAGATTCTCCATCACTTGTTTCAGATTGAATTGGGCGTTCTCCAGCTCGAGATGCCCGGTCTCAACCTTAGAATAATCAAGAATGTCGTTAAGTATTGATAGCAACGACTTGGCGGACATGCTGATTTTATTCAAGTAGTCTTGAAGTTTAGGTGATAGGTCAAGACCCAACGCCAAGCTAGACAATCCGATGATGGCGTTCATCGGCGTGCGAATCTCGTGGCTCATATTGGCTAGGAACTCGCTCTTAGCACGGTTGGCGCTTTCTGCGTCAGATCTTGCTTTGGAAAGGGTATATTCGATATTTTTTTGCTCGGTGAGATCGTAATTGACGCCAATCATCCGTAACGGATTTCCCTTCTCGTCATATGTTGTTTGAGATACGGCCTTGATATAGTGAATCGAACCATCTGGCCAGATCACGCGGAATTCGGGACTATATTCACGTTCCCCACGCAAAGCGGCATGAATCTCATCATTGACTCGTATCTTGTCTTCGGGATGTATGGCGCTGATCCACGAATCGTAAATTTCTCCAAAGTCTTCCTTACGGATACCATACAGTTGGTGCATCACTTTGTCCCAAATCAACCGATTGTTCACCACGTCCCAGTCCCAAATACCAATAATACCGGCGGAAGCAGCAGCTTCCAGGCGATATTTGCTCTCCAATAGTTTCTGTTCAGCAAGTTTGCGTTCGGTTAAGTCGATAAATTGCATGAGCAGATGAGCTTCGTCATTGATCTGGGTTGGCAGAATCCTACAGTCGAGCCAAATAGTTTTTCCGAAAGAATTTACCATGTTGATTTCGCGCTGCCGTTGGCAGTGATCTGCCAATGACGCCACACAGTCATCAAGCAACCCGGAGACACGCCAGGCTTCGATTTGCTTAAAATTCTGAGTTAGTAAATCGTTATGGGTTACGCCCATGAGCTGGATATAGGTTTCGTTGACCAAAACACATTGACCACTGGGGGCATACACTCCCATGGGTAATGGTGAATTAAGCAAAATAGTTTTATTGAAATCGAGAGCTTCGGAAAGATGGCGTGAACGTTCGGCTAAAGCGGTTTCTGCGGCCTTGCGGTGGAGAATATTCTCTATTCGCGCTATCAACACAGGCGGAGCAAATGGCCTAGAGATATAATCGTCGGCCCCCAATTCGAGTCCCGATGATTCATTTTCCGAGTCGTTCGTAGCGGTTACGAAGATGACCGGAATATCTGCGGTCTGGGGATTAGTACGCAATTCATGTAGCACCACATACCCATCCATTTCCGGCATTTTGATATCAAGCAAAATGATGTCGGGTTTCAATCCGCGTCGTAGATCTTCCAATCCCTGATAGCCACTTGTGGCAAAGGTGATTTTGTAAGTTCCCTTTAAGACAGCGGACAAAGCAATGACGGCGCTGAATTCATCGTCGATAATGAGGATGAGGGGTTTCATATTTTGATGGCTATTTTTTATTTGCGACTACGCTTCAGACTGCTCAAAAATTCGTGCACGGAATAACCGTGCGGCATCTAAAAATTTAAGGTGGTTTACGGCTTGGCTAAGTTCTTTAACCGCTTCGTTTCCAAAATGTTGCTGATACCAAGGTAACAACTTCGGAAGCAAATCAAGCGCCAGGATATCTCGATTGTCGAGCGCTTCGAGAAAGGCTTCGGACTGCGCGGGGGTGAGTATTTTTTTCGGGAATTCTTCAATTATCGGTTTCTCACCCGCTTGATAGGTCTCTATGGCAGAAACTAGCTCATCTAGGGTGCTCGCCAATGCTGATAATTGATTCGTTATCTTGTCATGCTGATTCGCCTTGATTGCTGTTTCCAGTGCACCAGCCAGTTCGGTGACCCGATGCACCGCCAGATTGCTCGCGACGCCGCGTAGGGTGTGCAGACGATGAAGGGCGGCATCACGGCGACCATTGTCAAGGTCGGCGCGTGTCTGATGGGCGGCGGCACCGAATTCCGTGACCAGACGTTCGATTAGGATGGCAAACAGGCGAACATCTCCATTTAGGCGCTCCGCGATCAGCGGGGTATCAATACCAGCGATAACCGGAAAAGCTGGGATAGAAGGCTCGGTCGCGGCGATCGTTGGCATTCGCCGCGACCCGTCGGTAGCTAAATCGGAGAGCACCGCGAACAATTGCGCGACATCAATCGGCTTGGCGATGTGGGCGTTCATGCCAGCCTCCTTGGCCCGCTCGCGATCAGCAGGCAAGGCATTGGCGGTCATGGCGATAATCGGCAGGTTCACCAGACCGAGTTGGTTACGAATCGCACGGGTGGCCTCGTAGCCATCCATTTCAGGCATCTGCACGTCCATCAGCACGGCGTCGAAGTGAGTGCTGGCGACTCGTAACCGGTCGAGGGCCTCGCGGCCGTTGCCGGCGATCGTGACCGTCGCACCCGCTCCCGCGAGGATGGATTGCACGACCATCTGATTGATCACATTGTCCTCAACCAGCAATAGGGAGAGGCCGGCCAAGGATACCTCGGGGGGTAAGGACGAACGCGACGCAGGAGCCGGGATGATTTCCGGTCCCTGTTCAAACCGAGCTTTGAACGTGAAGGTGCTACCCTGGCCTAGTTTGCTCGTGACCGTAATTTCTTCCCCCATGAGATTCACCAGCCGCCGACAAATCGCCAGCCCGAGTCCGGTTCCGCCAAAACGTCGAGTGGTTGACGAATCTGCCTGACTGAAGGGGTCAAAGATGCTTTGTTGCGAGATCGGATCGATGCCGATGCCGGTATCACGCACCGAAAAACTCAGATAAATCTCGCCGGCATTCACGGCCGTCGGATATTCCACCGTGAGCGTGACCTCGCCCTGTTGGGTGAATTTGATGGCATTGCCGAGGAGATTGAGTAATACCTGTTGCAGTCGTAGGGCATCACCAATCAGTACCGGCGGGATGTCTGCGGCGACATGAAACGATACCTTGAGATTTTTGTCTTGGGCATTGGTGGTTGCAATCGTTGCTAGCGTTTCGAGCAGTTCGCCGAGACGAAACGGCACGCACTCCAGTTCCAGACGACCCGCCTCAATCTTAGAAAAATCGAGAATGTCGTTAATGATCCCCAATAGAGATTGAGCGGATTGTCGGGCCTTTCCGAGGTAATCGCGCTGGATGGAAGACAGCTCGGTTTTTTCTATGAGATACAGAAGCCCCATGACCGCGTTCATTGGCGTTCGGATTTCGTGGCTCATATTCGCCACGAAGGCACTTTTCGCACGGCTGGCTTGCTCAGCGGCCTCGTGTTCGCGGTGGGCTTGGGCCAGCTCTAGTTCCTTGGCCTGAAATTGCCGAGAGATGCGCAAATTTTCTTCATGCAGCGCCTTGCGTCGGAGCAACGCTCGAATCCGCGCACGGAGAATCTCGACATCGCCCGATTTCCCAACAAAATCATCGGCCCCAGCCTCCAGGCCCCGCATCATGTTGTCCTTGGAGTCATTCGCGGTGAGCATGATGATCTGGAATAAATACTGCTCGGTGCGTCGCAAACGGTTGAGCCGCTGGCAGAGTTCAGCGCCATCCATGCCGGGCATGATCAGGTCGACGACCAGGCAGTCAAAATGATTGGATCCGATACACGCTAGTGCGGCTTCGCCGTTGTTCACGGCGGTGACCTCATACCCATCCTGTTCCAAATGATGATTGAGGAATTTAAGAAAGGTCGGGCTGTCGTCGACAATCAAGAGCCGCGAACGACTTGGCCCTGATGGCTCGCCGCCCAGCACCGCAGGTCGTTCCGCGTGTTGGCGCAGCAGAGCACCAACGCGCATCAACAACACGTCGGTATCAGCGGATTTTGCGATATAGTCGTCGGCACCGCTTTCCAAACCTCGTTGCTCGGTTTCCCGTCCAACGGCTTCGGTCAACATCACCAGCGGAATGTCACGAGTTTGGATATTCATGCGAATCAGGCGCGTCAACTCGTCGCCATTCATACGCGGTAGGTGATAATCCACCAGGATCAAATCGGGTCGGCTCTGGTTAAGCCGGTCAAGCGCGGCCTCAGCGGTACCAACACACTCCGCCGTCCAGCCTTGTTCCTCCAGAAGGAATTTCATTTGGAACGCCTGAGTCCGTGAGTCCTCGACGATCATGATGTGGGAAGAACTCATAATTTTTTTTCGATTCCGAAAGTCATAGAGCTAAACAACCATAAAATGGATATCTGTTGGAACCCGGAAGATAGCAACC
>CAUYTW010000065.1 GCA_963575715.1 Gammaproteobacteria bacterium
ACCGTCTCCTTTCCTCCCCGCCCTCAAGGGCGAGGTTTCTCGGAGACACTGATGATAATCTCCCCCGCGCGACTGAGTGGTTCCTTCGTGGCCCAAGTCGAGCAGCTTAGTGGCCAAAAATTACTGGCTTGTTACCAATGTGGTAATTGTTCGGCAGGCTGTCCGATGGCGGATCATATGGATATCCTGCCTAATCAGATTATCCGCTTGATTCAACTGGGAATGCGTGAATATTTATTGGCATCCAACGCAGTTTGGACCTGCGTGTCGTGCATGACTTGCAATACTCGCTGCCCTAAGAATGTCCGCATTGCTGAAATCATTGAGGCGGTACGCGAGATTGTCCTGCGTACCAATGAGCGTCACGATGAATTGCGCATCGCGGAAATGTCCCCGGAAACCATTGCCGCATTACCGCCGATTGCGTTAATCAGCGGTATGCGCAAGCTGACTTCTTAATATAGGGAATGGAGGCGCACGAATGAAGCTCAGCTATTATCCTGGATGTACTCTCAAAAGCCACGCACAGAATTTTGATAATTCGACTGTAGCAGCGATGGCGAGATTGGATGTCGAAGTCAAGGAATTGGACCGCTGGAACTGTTGTGGCACAGTGCATGGCCTAGCCAGTGATGATTTAATGCATCGCATCGCACCTATTACCAATTTAATTCGTGCTCGAGAAGAATCTGCCAGCGCGTTCATGACCTCGTGCGCGATGTGCTATAACACCTTGAAGCGGGCTAATCAACAGGTACGCAACGACGCAGTTGCGCTCGCAGTCATTAATGATTTCTTGTCTCTCGAATCCACGAAATACACGGGTGATGTTGATGTTGTCCATTTGCTCGAAATCTTGCGTGACCGGATTGGCTTCGAGAAATTGACTACACAAGTTAGGCTGCCACTCAAGGGGTTGCGAGTAGCGTGTTATTACGGCTGTTTGTTGGTGCGTCCCCAGGAAATCGCCATTGATACGGTCGAAGATCCGAAGGTCATGGAAAATTTGATGGAAGCTCTTGGTGCCACAACAGTTCCTTTCGCGCTGAAGACCGAATGCTGCGGTGCTTATCATACCGTTGCCAGACCCGAGATTATCGCCGAACGCACTCATCTGATCATGACCGCAGCATATAAAAATGGTGCAAATATGGTAGTGGTAAGTTGTCCGCTGTGTGCTCACAATCTCGACCAGCGACAAGAAGAGGCGCGGCGACTTACTCCAAACTTTCATCATTTGCCGGTGCTCTATTTCACGCAATTAATGGCCATTGCGTTGGGGTGCGATCAAAATGTATTGCGCTTCGACCTCCATCACATCGATCCGCGTCCTGTATTGGCGGGTCTCGGTCTGGTCTGAGGAAAGACGGTATGTTGTTCGGTGATCTAAAACCGATCGTGGGCACGGTCCAAATTAATAAGAATTGGTGCAAGGGTTGCGGCTTTTGTGTCCAATTCTGCCCGATGAATGTGCTGGATACTGCCGCTGAATTCAACGCGAAGGGTTATCATCCGCCATACGTCAAGATTCCAGAAAATTGTCGTGATTGCATGTTTTGTGAATTGATTTGCCCAGAATTCGCAATTCATGTAACGCATCCAATGACATAATAATTATGCGTGGCCATGGCATTGAATGAAAGATCAATGCGGCCAATTTTTATCCCATCATACACCACGTTTTTTAGAGTTAGAAATGTGAATATCGTCACTGCTGATCCCAAGGGGGTTGATGCTGGCCCTCATTTCATGGACGGTGACCACGCCATCGCCGAGGGTGGATTGGCCGCTGGTTGTCGATTCTTTGCCGGTTATCCGATCACCCCATCGACGGAAACCGCCGAACGCTTCGCCGAACGCGCTCCTGAAGTCGGTGCAATGTTCATTCAAATGGAAGATGAAATCGCCTCTATTGCCGCCCTAATTGGTGGCGCCTGGGGAGGTCAAAAGGTAATGACCGTGACCTCTGGCCCCGGTTTCTCGCTGATGATGGAAAATATCGGCTTGGCGGTGATGACAGAAACACCAATGGTTCTTGCTAATGTTCAGCGGGGTGGACCTTCGACGGGCCTGCCGACCTTAACCGCCCAGCAAGATATGATGCAGGCGCGATTTGGATCGCATGGTGATTACAACATCATCGCGCTGTCGCCCGACAGCCCGCAGGAATGTTTCGATCTCACGGTCGAAGCATTTAATTTGTCGGAAATTTATCGTACTCCGGTATTCATCATGACCGACGAGACTGTTGGTCATATGCACGAAAAAGTGGTCATTCCACCAGCAGATCAAATTAAAGTAGTCGAGCGTAATCTTTACAAAGGCCCCAAAGAGAATTTTCGCCCCTATGTTTTTAATTCCAAGGGCGGCAATCCTATGACGCGCGCGGGAGACGGTTATCGCTTTCATATTACCGGCCTGACCCACAACGAACGCGGCTATCCGGTGATGACACCGGAACAAAATCAGATTGTATTGACCCATTTGATCGAAAAAATTAACGCCAACGCCGATCAGATTATTCGTCTCGACGAGGATCAAATTGAAGGTGCCGATATCGTGGTGGTGTCTTATGGCATTACCTCGCGCATCGCGGTACGTGCGATTCAAGAAGCGCGGCAACAAGGCATCAAGGTTGGTTCGCTGCGTTTGATTACCGTATGGCCGTTCTGTGAACGACGGATTCGTGAACTGGCCAGTAAAATTAAGGCATTTGTGGTAGCGGAGATCAACTACGGACAGATGGTGCGCGAGGTCGAGCGTAGTGCCGCTGGTCGCTGTAAGGTGGTCAGCGTCAATCATTGCGGCGGCGCAGTCCATGATCCCAAGGTCATTCTCAAAGCCATTGAGGAAGCCCGTTAATGAACGATTCTATCCAAGGAGCAATCTCTTCTCCTTCAGAAAACCCAATGGCGAGAATGCTTCGCCTAGAACGGATGCCACATATTTGGTGTCCAGGTTGCGGTATTGGCTCGGTGGTTACCTGTTTTGCCGAGGCTGTTCGGCGGAGCAAGATCGATCAAGATAAACTCGCCGTGGTATCGGGAATTGGTTGTTCTGGTCGCGTGGCGGGTTATGTCAATTTTGATTCGATTCACGCAACCCATGGTCGCGCCATTCCCGTTGCTACGGGTCTGAAATTGGCTAATCCCGAAATGAAGGTGGTGGTGTTCAGCGGTGATGGTGACCTGACCAGTATTGGTGGCAACCACTTCATCCATGCGGCGCGACGCAACATGGATTTAGTAGTGATTTGCGTAAACAACTTTACCTATGGCATGACTGGGGGACAAGTAACTCCGACCACACCATCCTCCGCTAATGCCTCGACCACGCCCTATGGTAATTACGAATATCCGTTTGCTTTGCCATTTCTTGCTGATGCGTGTGGTGCTACTTATGTTGCTCGCTGGACGTCATTGCATTCACGCAATATTACTCAATCCATTGAGGAAGCCCTGCAGAAACGCGGATTTTCTTTTATTGAGGTAATTACTCCCTGCACAACGCTGTATTTGCGTCGTAATCGCTTGGGTGATGGCGTTGATGCCTTGCAATATTATCAAAACAATTCGGTTATTCAGCATGGCATTGACACGCGCCAGACTGCGATTGAACTTCAGGGAAAAATTATCGTGGGTAAATTTATCGATCGAGAAAAACCCACCTATCTCGACGCAGTGAATCGTTGTAATGCCAAAGTGATTGGTGACGATTATCAACTTTATGGAAAAACTGAGCCGGAGAAAAAAGCTGAGGAAGAGAAAAAGCTTGCAGAGCAGGGAGCAGCGGGCACATGAGCACCACAGAGATCAGATTCTCGGGTTTTGGCGGTCAAGGTATTATTCGTTGCGCATTGATTACGGGAAAGGCGCTGTCTCTCTATGACGATAAATTCGCTACCATGACCCAGAGTTTCGGGCCGGAAGCGCGAGGCAGCGCGTGCTCGGCACAATTAGTAGTCTCTGATAATCGGGTTCTTTATCCCTATATTACCCATCCAGCAGTGTTAATGGCTCTATCTCAAGAAGCCTATGAAAAATATTATGGTGAGCTACCTGACAAGGGAACACTGATTATTGATGAAGATTTGGTGAAACTCCGTGGTGATCATCTCAATCTCTCTGTTTGGTCAGTACCCGCCACCCGTTTTGCCGAAGCGCTGGGGAATCGCCTATTTACTAATTTAGTCGCCTTGGGTTTTTTCACCGCAGTTACGGAAGTAGTCACTCCAGACGCCATGAAAAAAGCCCTGCCGGGTCTGGTTCCCAATCGTTTTCTAAAGATTAATACCAAGGCTTTTGAAAAGGGTTATGACCATGGCGCGCAATTAAAGACTAAAAAGAACCAGATTGGTTAAAGGCGAAATAGTCGTTCTTAATTTCGTAGAACCTTCGCTCGGATTTAGAGCAATTTAGAACAGCCCCTGGTAATTCACAATGACTAAAAAGCGCACTGGCGTTTTCGTTTGTCACTGTGGCAACAATATCGCTGCCACGGTAGATGTCGCCAAGGTAACCAAGGAATTGGCCAACGAGGAATCTGTTGTCTGCGCCCGGGATTATGTCTATATGTGCTCGGACCCCGGCCAGAATACGGTGATTCAGGCAATCAAGGAAAATAATCTTGATAGTGTCGTTATTTCTTGTTGCTCGCCAAACCTGCACGAAAAAACCTTCCGTGAAAACGCCAAGTCAGCGGGTCTGAATGATTTTGTTTGCGAAATCGCCAATATTCGTGAGCAATGTTCCTGGGTTCACAAAGATCGTGACGCCGCAACCGAAAAAGCCATCAAAATTTCTCGTAGCGCGGTGCGGCGAGTAGGGCGCAATCTGGCTTTGGAACCCATCGGGATCGGAGTTACGCGACGGGTATTGGTGGTCGGTGGTGGCATTGCCGGTATTCAAGCATCTCTCGATTTGGCCAATTCCGGGTACGAAGTGGTGCTGGTAGAAAAACAGGCCACCATCGGCGGACACATGATTCAGCTGTCCGAAACCTTTCCGACTCTGGACTGCTCACAGTGTATTCTTTCGCCCAAGATGGTGGAAGTTTCTCGCCATCCTAAAATTACCCTCATGACTTCTAGCGAGGTACAGGAAGTCACCGGCTACATTGGTAATTTTCGCGCCAAAATTCTCACGAAAGCCACTTATGTGGACCCCGAAAAATGCAAAATTTGCGACGATTGTTCCAAGGTTTGTCCTGTCGTCACGCCTAATCAATACGATTTGGGTTTGAGTGCGCGGCGTGCCATTTATATTCCTTACGCACAAGCCATTCCGGCGAGTTATACACTTGATGAAAGCACTTGCCTGGGTTTGAATCCTGTCGTTTGCGGCAAATGCAAAGATGTTTGCGAGGCGGGCGCGATTGATTACGATATGCGCCCAAAAACGGTCATTGAGCAGATCGGTGCCATCGTGGTGGCCACTGGCTTTGACCTTTACGGTCAGGAACATCTTGGTGAATATGGCCACGGTCAAATTGAAAACGTAATTGATGGTTTGCAATTCGAGCGGATGTGTTCGGCCTCTGGTCCAACCAAGGGCAAGGTGCTGCGTCCTTCTGATCATCAAGAACCCAAAGAAGTGGTATTCATTCAATGCGTCGGATCGCGTGATCCGGCGCGCCATTGTGCGTATTGTTCTAAAATTTGCTGCATGTACACTGCGAAACATGCACGACTGTACAAGCATCATGTCTCGGATGGTCGAGCTTATGTCTTTTATATTGACATTCGTTCCGGTGGAAAGGGTTATGAGGAATTTGTGCAACGTACCATGGAAGACGACGAAACGCTTTATTTACGGGGGCGTGTTTCCCGAGTATATGAGGATAATGGAAAGATTCGCGTTTATGGTACCGATACGCTTTCTGGACAAAATGTAGAAATTGAGGCTGATATGGTGGTATTGGCGCTTGCCATGCAACCATCTCTGGGTACCGCCGAGATCGCTAAAACTCTAAAAATTGGCCGTGACAAGGATGGTTTCCTCGCAGAGGCTCATCCTAAACTCCGGCCCGTGGAAAGTGTTACCGCAGGTATTTTTCTCGCAGGTGCGGGTCAGGCTCCAAAGGATATTCCCGAAACTGTGGCGCAGGCCAGCGGCGCGGCGGCAAAGGCCATTACGTTGCTCTCGCAACCCCGATTAACGCATTCTCCGCAGGTAGCTAAGGTTCGGACGCGGTTATGTACCGGGTGCGAAATGTGTGTCGATGCTTGCCCCTATGACGCTATTCGTCTCGAAAACGGCAAGGCAGTAGTCAATGATGTGCTTTGTGAAGGGTGTGGTACCTGTACCGCAACGTGCGTGCGTGCCGCTATTGATGTGAAAAATTCGACATCATTGCAGGTTAAGGAGATGATCGAGGCGGTATTAAAAATTTGACACTGTTCTCTCAGACCTGCGTTGCAATC
This sequence comes from Gammaproteobacteria bacterium, assembly GCA_963575715.1. Taxonomy (NCBI): domain Bacteria; kingdom Pseudomonadati; phylum Pseudomonadota; class Gammaproteobacteria; species Gammaproteobacteria bacterium. The sequence goes on from CAUYTW010000065.1 coordinate 6,422, forward strand.
TTGGTCAAGAACCCCACGCCTAAAGGCGGGGGCTTGAGAAGTCAAATTCACAAGTTCGAACTT
>CAUYTW010000066.1 GCA_963575715.1 Gammaproteobacteria bacterium
ATATCCATAATTGAACACTATTATTCATATTATAAGCTACTAGAGTCTAGCTCCTGGAAGAACCTTTGAGTGATCGAGCTGGTTGACACTGGACGTGTCGAGTAGATGCACGGTAAGTCCGTTATGCTGCTGGCCGAGTGCGTGTGCCGTGGTGTCGTACCACCATAGCGAGAAAGCGCGACGGACGAGGCCAGGGTCGAATGTGCGAACGCCACGGAAAAAGAGTGAATCAATGAGGCCACGTCGAATAAGGCCAGAGCAATCAATGCCAATTGGACTCTCGCCGCCCCAGTAGTAGGTCACGCCGTCATAGCGACGAAGCCCTGCAACATAATCGGTGCGAAGCGAATCGACAGCAGGCAAGTTGCGTCCGGGTAAGGCTAGAAAGCCGCCGGACAAAAGCGTGACGCTGAACAGGGAGAAACGGAGAACGCGATGCCACCAGCACAACGCGATGAACCCAAACCAGACAACGACAAATAGCACAAGGCCCGTCGCTCGTGTGATGCGATTGCTCATGGGAAAGAGCCATACCGCGACGAATAGCACCAGTACGCCTAGCCAGAATTGTAGCAGTCGCGTTGATGTGGTTCCGTTCATGAGAATTGATAAATCCAAGTTGCTACCTAACGAGAACTCGACGTAAGCAGTATGATAACCAGTTGTATCTATTAATTTATAATCTTAGAAGACCTCACCATGAACACATTATGGTTTCATTAAAATTCTACAAATTTATTCGTGTGAGTATCAATGTAGTGATGTTTCCGTCCAATAATTCTTACGCTGCAGGTATTCTTCACGATTAACAGTAAACCAATTCCATGTCGTTTCTAGTCCGCTACGCAGAGAAGTTGTTGGCTCAAAATCTATCCACGCACGAGCACGGGTCATATCCATAACACGACGCGGAAAACCCGACGGCTTCGACGTATCAAAAATATAATTAAATGGAATAAAGCTATTTAATGTTTTGACCAACTCACGGATGGTGTATCCCTGACCGCTGCCTAAATTAATAAAGGATCCTCGTGTTCCGTGGTATAAGGCAAGAATTACGCCTTCCGCTGCGTCGGTTGCATAAAGAAAGTCTCGAACCGCTGCACCATCTCCCCAAATTTGAACAGGATCTTCACCGTTGGCGATGCGCCACATCAATGAAGGAATGACCATGGCGTTCTCGGGATCGAAGTTATCGCCCGGACCGTAAATGTTGCAAGGGCGAACCACAGCAAAGTGATCAAAACCGTATTGTTGTTGATAAGCCTGACATTGCAATTCCGCCATTCGTTTAGCCCAGCCAGGAAACATATCCATTGGTTGCGTTAATAAATCATATTCATCTTCCTTGAAAATTTCGGCGCTGCCATAAGTTCCAATCGTACTGGTGTATACTACCTTTTTTGCGCCATTCAAACGAGCGGCTTCCAAAACGTTCGTATTCATCATTAAAAAAGGAACAAAGGTACTTGCTGGTCGTGCCTTGGTAATCTCAACAGAGCCTTTAATACCTGCGAGGTGAAATACAAAATCCATATCACAGGTTATTTCCTTGCAAAAGGAAAAATCGCGTAAATCACCATAAATATGTTCAGCGTTTTCATGGACCGTGAGATGATCGAGGGATACGATACGCACATTTGCACCAGCAGCGCAAAGGATGCGAACGACTTCACGGCCAATCATTCCAGTACCACCAGTAACGAGAGCGTTTTTGCCGATAAAGCTATCTACTATTTTCTGTTTTATCATCATTGTTCCATTTTAGACATTATTATTTGATAAAGAACTAGCGCGAGCATGAGGAACCGGAATTCTGCGTGGTAACGCCGCATCCGCAACGTCTGCGAAATGGCGATACTTATTGATGAAGCTACATAATTGCAAATTTGCCTGAGTCGGATCAGCATTCATGCGAGATAATAATTCTTGTATTTCTTGAATAGTAGCTTCTCCAGTTTTTTCTCCGACACGTTGTGCTAAACGTATAAGTCTCGCTGTCTCCTCAACAGAAAAATCTCCATCAACAGCAAGTTCAACAGCAAAGTCGTAATATCCAAGTAATAAGGCGCAAAGATACAACATGGCATATTGACGAATTCCAGATAAATTCGTTACTGTATCTTTAGGATCTTTGAAAAAGACCGCATCACCAAAACATAGTCTTTCTCTTCCAATTATTTTACATTTATCAATATATTTTTGTGACCAACCTTGAGTTTCCATGAATCCATAAAAGGAAAAACCAGCTTTTCTCAAGAATTGTTCTAAATCTGAAAAGCGCGGTTGATTCTCATAAATTTCCACGAAAGAAACTTCAGAAATAATGGCCACGGTACGTTCTTGTAATGTGCGTGGTGCTGCCATCAATAAATCTAATTCCGATCCTTGCACATCTAGCTTTAGCAATTCCCCAAAAAAAGGTTGGCTCTTTCAATATTCAAACAAAATCGCGTCAAGCGTGTCCACCTCCACGGATAGGCTACCCTTGTACTCAAGTGATGAGACACGGTAACGATCACGAAATACGTGACTGGCCTTGAGCAAGGAATGGTTGACACCGTGAGCATAAAGATTTAATTCGCCACGGCCTCGAAAACCACCAACAGCGATATTTTCAACCACCGCAAAACCATAACGATCAGCCAAAGAATCATTTAATTCCATAATTCCTTGAGGATCCGGTTCAAAAGCGAGTACAGCCGCAAATTGAGCAATTGCATTGACGAAATTTCTCACCCCACCACGAGAACCAATATCTATGAAGCCAAGAGGAGCCGATTGTAGTTCAGCAAATATGTGACTAGCTTGAAAATCAGGATCATTTAGGAAATGACATTGATTCTTTTCCTCTACATCGGTCGCCAAATCAATAACGAATAACCCTCATGATATAAACTACCCATACCTAGACGGTGGGATTTAATTAATTCGATTTGCCTGGCATCCATTAGCTTTCGTAAACTAGGGAGATAACCTTGAAGATACTTGCGGCCTTGATGATAACGAAAAGCTATATTATCATACAAGCTCTCTGAATTATAAAAATCTGCTATTGGCTCCATATGGATAACTAAACCTGGACGGCGTTCAATAAGCCAGTCAAGAAATTGTTGAAAGCCTTCGCCGATTTGTTCCAACGCACAAAAAGTCATAACTGCGGTGTTTTTTTCTAAGTGCAGTACCGGATCCGGATGGAATAAATCAAAATGCCGTCCTTGTAACCGAAAGCCATGAAATTTCGCTACGTGATTAATAAGATCTACTGCAGAATATGCCCAGTCTAGCCCAACTAATTCCTTCTCCGGTGCCAGCTGCGCCAAAGCAGCCAAATTGAAGCCGCTGCCGCAACCAAATTCCCAAACTCGCTGAAATTTGGCTAAATATTTAACAAATAACCATCGCCGCAGCACACGAAAATAATTAAACTCAAACCCTGTTGTCAATGGTAGAGCGTAATCACCTTGCAACCGGATATGGGTTGATTTACTAATAAAGCTTGGCTCTAAAGCCGCTAGATCATTTTTACTGGCAGCATAACGTTCCGCTATCTCACCCCAAGCCATTTCCCAAATAGGGTGGCGGTGTTCGCCTACTTGATTAAAACTGTCCAATGAACGTAGCACCGACAGGATTAAAGTATCGCGCTCGTCTTGCTCTAATCGCCGATAGCGAAAATCATGTCGTGCTATTTCTTCTTGAACAAAATATGTATCTTCCGCAGGGGCATCAAAAGCATTCAGAAAATCAGTAACAGTAAAGATACGGATATCCTTCATGATTTCATGCCTGAAGTAATTCGATTCAAATACCAATGTACCGTATCGATTAAGCCGTCACGTAGAGATATCGTCGGCTCGAATCCAAGCGTTTCCCTAGCTTTACTGCAATCAACCATACGTTTAGGGATCGTAGTTGGCTTGCTGGTATCAAATATAACCTCGACATCGTGCCCCGCAGCTTCAAGTATGTATCCAACAATTTCGCGGACGGTGGCAACCTTGCCGTAGCCGATATTGATCGGCTCGCAGGTTGGCATTTTTTCCGTGGCCAATAGACAGCCACGCACTAAATCTTCAACATGCAAAAAATCCCGAATTTCGTCACCGGTACCCCATACTTCGAAGGGAGTCATCTTGTCCACAGCCTTGCGAATGAGCGCGGGAATTACATGACTGGTTGCTAGATTGAAATCGTCAAAACGACCATAAGTAGCCGTCGGGCGAACCAAGACGATTTTAGTGCTGGATTTTTGATGAACAAATTCCCCCATGCGCTCCAGATAACGACGCATCCAGCCATAGCCGAAATAGGAAGGATGAGTAGGCCCATTCCACATTTCATCCTCACGGATGGGATGTTCGGATACCGGATAACCAGTAGACGAGCCAAAGATTTGTACCCGCGCGGTTTTCGCCGCCCAAGCTGCCTCTAACACATTGGCAGTTAAGGTTAAATTGGTGGTAATCGCCGACATGGGATTACTGGCTGTGACTCCTGCGGCGGAGACCGCGCCGGCGCAATGAAAAACGATCTCGACGCCTTCTAGGGCGCGGCGGCATTCCTGCTGATTGGTCAAGTCGGCGATTCGTATTTCAACACTCGGATCATGAATAATCATCGGGCGATTGTGTACGACGGCATGCACCCGCGCACCCGTTTCTAGTAGGGCCTTGACCATGTGTGTGCCGACAAAACCCGATCCACCGGTTACCAAACATATCTTATTTTGATAAAACATGAGAATTATCTCTGGTTGCTGAAACCGATAGCAGCCATTCGACGGCAGTGTGAATACCAGAAACATCCAAGCCAAGCTTGGCGTGAATGTCATGTAAGGTACCGTACCAACCGCAAAAGACGTCCGGCAGCCCGTGATACCAGGTACGCAGGCCGGGCACCTCGTTAATGGCCTCACGCAATCCGAAGGCGTCATGCACAACTAGGATGCGGGTGTCGGCAAATGCCTGTATCAATTCGTGGTCAATTGGTTTTATGGTGTGAAAGTACACCAGATTGACGTTCAGATCGCGCACTGCTTCCAGCACGTTACCAAGCAATGGGCCAGCGGTCATTACTGTCACGTCGCTTCCGTGTTTGAGCACCATTCCCTTGCCAAAACGGATTTCACCAGTATCGATGGTATGCGGATGATCAGACAGACGGAAATAGGTTGGTTGACCATTAGCATATTGACTGCGCAGCAGCGCGTTCAATTCTTTGATTGTTCCCGGCTGCAATACTTCGCACCCTGGCAACATCCGTAAAATAGCTAAATCCGTGTAGGCATGATGGGTGGCGCCGTCCCAGGCGTAATCAAAGGAAGCACCGCAAGAAATAATATTGCCCCCGAAATGGTTGTAGCACAAATCTAATTTGATTTGTTCATAGCTGCGTTCGGTAAGGAATGGTGCGATGGTATGCACAAAGGGAATTAATCCTTGCGAACTCAAGCCCGCCGCAACGCTAATTAACGTATTCTCGCAGATGCCCATATTATGAAAGCGTTCAGGATAACGCTGACGAAAATCATTGAATACATAAACACTCACGTCGCCAAGAATGATGGTAATGCGATCATCATGTTCAGCGAGATCCAGCACAGTCTGTTTAAACTGTTTTCTCATCCAGTTCTCTCATCAGGATTGCAAATTCTTGATTATTCGGTGACCGCCGATGCCATTCATAATGATTATTAGCTAATGTTGTGCAACCATACCCTTTGATCGTATGGGCTACAATTACTTTCACCTGTTGACTAAGCTGTTGAAACGTTTCGCTCAGTGCCTTCAAATCATGACCGGCAACCGCGACCACCTCGCAGCCAAAACCTTGAAAGTGTGCTTCGGGTTCAAATATTTGCAACCCCCGGGCATGGGATCGATTGTCATCATAGATAATTGTTAAGTTATTCAATCTTTGATTAACTGCGACCATGATTGCTTCCCAAACCGTTCCCTCATTTGATTCACCATCGCCAATAAGAACAAACACCCGACGAGGTAACTTTTGTATTTTAAATGCCAAAGCAATGCCAACCGCCACACCAATTCCATGACCTAGTGAACCTGTCGAAACCTCAATGCCGGAAATTTTAGCGTGATCCGCATGGCATCCAAAATCCGACATGAATGCTCCGAAGGTAAAAACTCTTTCGATTGGAAAATACCCATGGTGGGCTAATACACAATAATGAGCAAGTGCCGCATGGCCTTTACTTAAGACAAAGATGTCCCGCTGATTCCAATCGGGAATATTCGGATCGTGTTTCATCACGCCATAAACGGAATGAAGAATTTCAACAATGGAGAAGCAGGTCGGAATATGGCCATGACCACTTTCCCTGGCTATCCGTAAAATGTTTTTTCTGATGTCAGCACAAGCTGGCTGCATAATAACTCCAGTTTATCTCTCGACTATTCCAAAACTGCGAAAGAAATACGTGACGCCGCAGGATAGCGTTGAATTCTAAGACCAGCTAAATTCATGGTTTCAAGAAGTGCGATAGTTTCACCAGGAAATATATCATCACATAATTCGTCAAACACTAATACACTTCCCTTGAATAATCTGGGCTTGATGGCTTCCAAAGCAATTTTAGTTGGAGCATGAATATCAAAATCAAATATCGCTAAGGATACAATAGTTTCTGGATGGCGTGCGAAATATTCGGGAATTGTCTGTGCCGCATCTCCTTTGACCAGCTCGTATTTTTTAAGGTGAGAAACAGGATTCAACGCATCCTGGAGTTCGATGAGCCGCGCTAGATAGGTCTCGTACTCACTCGATACTGAAAAAGAGCCATCAATGCAACGACAATTTACACCATCTTTTTCATTCATTCCCTTAAATCCCTCAAAAGTATCAAAACCAATAATTTTTCGATGACGATTAAATGGCTCAAATATTCCTCGCAATGCCGACAATAAAGAAATAGTCTGTCCCCAGCGTACTCCAAACTCCATGATGACGCCGTGAGTATTGATGATTTTTTGATAAATCTCATGAAAAAAAATTATTCGTGCTAGTGACTTAGAGGTCAGATATAATCCTAAATTTGGTAGTAGTTCGTCATCAGGTAAAGGAGTTTTCTTGAGTAAAGCACAGAACTCTTTTTGAATATTTTTTTCACTTACACTAGAAAGTACGATAGCATCATGTTTTTCTGTTTTCATTTATTCCACCAATTTTTATTTTCTTGCCACCATTCAAGTGTATTTTTTATTCCTGCATCAATGCTTATCTGTGGTATCCAATCTAGTTTGCTGCGGGCTTTCGAGCAATCCAGCGCGCGAAAAGCGGCCGTTGTTGGACGTTGGTCATTATATTGAATGCGGGATGGAGTATAGTCCGCATACTTGAGCGCCCATGTGACAACATCATCAACTGTTGTCTGAACCCCTGAACCAATATTGAAAACATCGAAATGGATGTCATCTCGTTCTAACATTAATACCACCGCGCGTGCAAAATCGTCAGCATGAATCACATCTCTTGTAACCTCTGGGCTACCCCAAATTTCAAATGGATCCATTCGATCGACCGCCTTACGAATAATGGCAGGAATAAAATTAGAGGTTTGAGGATTGAAACGAGCGAATGGCCCAAAAACATTAGACGCACGGATAATCATGATATCCATGCCGGATTGTCGATGCCAGAATTCGCATAATTTTTCGTTAAATCGAGTGACCCAGCCGATTCCCGTATAAGCATCGGGAGGATTTTGATTCAGATCAAGCTGATTTTCTCGGATATGTCCATCAAACGGCTGATACAATGTCGCGGAGCCGATAAATACGAGTCGTCGCATATTTGACATGGCTAAACCTTGCAATAAATTTGCGTTCATGAACAAATTGTCATTAATCTGTTGCCATGGTTGAGCGGTTAATGTGCCGACACCTGAAGTACGAGCAGCCGCCATTACGGCGCAATCACAGCCCATCCCAATACGACTGCATTCTTCCTGTGAGGCGATGTTTGATTTAACGTATTCTATTCGCGGGTTCAAAAAAAATGGTTCTGTGTGATGATAACATGCTCGAATTAATAAATCGGAATCATGATAAAGAAGCCGGGCTAAAATGGCAGTACCAACCATTCCAGTTGCTCCTGCCACTAATATTTTTTTTCCATGCAATGACATAATATCTACCGTACTAAACGCGACGCGCTAAATTTTACTCGATTGCGCCAATAATCCAGCAAATCCAGCATCGTTTTTTCAAACGGAATTGCTGGCTTCCATCCGGTGTGTGCCTGGAATTTTTTCGTATTAGGAACTTGCAGATCGGCATCCAATGGCCTTAATCGAGTCTGCTCAATTTCCACCTGAATGCTATCACGGCACGTTGAAATTGAAATGAGATATTCGAGCATATCCGCTACGGAACATGAAAACGTGCCACCAATATTGTAATAAGCGCCTGGAACTGGATTAATCGTGACCAGCAAATAATAGGCTCTAACTGCGTCGCGGACATCAGACCAAGTACGCAACGACTGGAGATTTCCGGTTTTTACCACTGGTGGGATGAGTCCTTGTTCAATCATGGCGATTTGTTTGGCAAAGGAAGATTCCGCGAATACGTCGCCGCGCCGTGGACCCGTATGAGTAAACATGCGAGTGACCAATACCTTTTGACTGTAAGCCTCGGCGTGAAATCTACCTATTAAATCTGCTCCTGTTTTGGAGATGGCATAAGGTGACGCTGGATGAAAAGAGCATTCTTCATCAATAGGTAATTTTTCTCGTGGTACTCTGCCGAAAACTTCCGACGAGGAGCAGACGTGTATGATGGGATCGATTTCTGAACAACGGCGTAACGCTTCAAGGAGTCTTTCCGTGCCCAGGATATTGGTGTCAAGGGTATGGAGAGGAGAAGTAAAACTGTTTAACGGATAACTTTGAGCCGCAAGGTGAAATACATAATCAGGGCGGGATTTTTCAACGGCGTTAATAAGAGATACATAATCACAAAGATCTCCATCGATGAAGTGGATGCGATCTTGACGATTTGCACGGTCAATGAGATGTTCAATATTATCCAGAGGGCTACGCCATCGACACATCCCAAAAATTTCCCAATCGGTATTCTCCAATAAAAAATCTGCAAGATGTGATCCGACCATACCGGTAATGCCGGTGATTAGTGTTTTCATTTGGAATATTTTTCAAAGAAATTTTGAGCACGGAAATAATCCACCGGAATGCCAATGTCGATAAATTTTCCCTGCGTTAAAAAACCATATAGTCCATAATCTATCATGGTTGGAAAAATTGTTTTTTCAAGAGACACTGACTGTTCAGCAGGTATCATCTTTATTATGATTTCCTGATTTATAACATAAATGCCTGAATTTATATAACCATCACCGGAGTAACAACCTTTTTCTTCAAATTTGGTTATTTGTCCTAAACTATTCATAGATACTTTTCCATAGCGACCCACATCATCTATTGAAGTTACGGCAATCGATAATTTTGCGCTTCTTGTTTTATGAACAGTGAACATTTCGCTTAAATCGAGATCACAAAAAGAATCCCCATTCATGACAATCACTGAATCGGTCTGCAATAGCGATAAAGCCAGACGCAAGGCTCCTCCTGTTCCTAGTGGATATTGTTCCGTCGAGTAAAGGAGTTCCATGGATCGATAACAAGAACCTAATACCGTTTTCATCATTGCTTCCATATAACCAACACATAATATAACACGAGAGATGCCAGCGTCGGCAATTTGGTCCATGAGATAGGTAATGAATGGGCGTCCGTGTATTTTAGCTAAACATTTTGGACAATCATTGACTATCGGACGAAGTCGAGTGCCTAGTCCACCAGCCAGAATTACTGCCTCTTGGGGATATTTTTTATTTATAATCAATTAAATACTCCTTTAGAGTAGTACTCGAAAACAATAGCGCGGAATCAGTGCCCATTCTTTTACTTGTATAATCAATGATTTTAGTTTTTTATACAAATTTCAAAGTAAATACCATTGACAAATATTCTATTTTTTGTGTAAGTTGCTATTTTTATAGAAGCATGAAAATTGTGTTGAACCCCACGGCTAAAGTCGTGGTCTTGTTAAAGTCTAATTCGTCAATCATCGCCGTCCTAAAGGGCGAGGCTAGTGAAAAAACGGAGATTGACCAGCCTAAGTCCGAGCAATCGGGTTACGTTGCAAAAAAGTAATAAAGACTCACCTTGGATTATTTAAAGTATTGAATTGAAGTTGCGTTTCAATATTAGCGAGATAAGTGAAGTCACAAAGCTTGCGTCACCATGCCCGCAAGGGCTGGCAACTGGGAAAGACCGGCGTTTTAACAGACGGTTGCAAAAATCGTCTCCTTTCATTACTAACTTTTTAAGCCAAACGTTTCTCGGAGATACAGATGAAACAAACCTTCCAGCCGCATGTTCTGAAACGTAAACGTGATCACGGCTTTCGCGCCCGGATGAAAACGCGAGGTGGCCGATTGGTACTCAAGGCTCGCCGCGCAAAAGGTCGGGCGCGCCTGACGGTCTAGTATTCCCAAAACTCAAAAAATGGCCAGGATTGGCTTTCCCAGGACGCGGCGGCTTTTCAGGTCGGCACAGTTTGAACGGGTTTTCGCGCAACCTCAGAAGGCGGGGGTGTCCGGTTTAACGGTACTGGCGTGCCTAAATGATCGCACTTATCCGCGTCTAGGTTTGATCGTTTCCAAGCGAAGCACCCGATCTGCTGTTGCCCGTAACCGTATCAAGCGGTTGAGCCGAGAAGTCTTCCGCCATCTCCAGGACCGCCTGGGGGGGGTGGATTTTATCGTTATGTCCCGTCCCGGGCTAACAGAGCGGGATAATCCCACACTTGCTGGACTGCTCTCCAAATGCCTCCTTGACGCCGCGAACCGATGCGGAAGATCCTAATCCTGCTGGTGCGAGGCTATCGTTACCTCTTGAGTCCCTTGCTCGGCAATCACTGCCGTTTTTACCCTACTTGCTCTCAGTACGCCCTGGATGCTCTTGAGCGCCATGGAGCGTTGTGGGGCATGTGGCTGACCGTGCGACGGCTGGCCCGTTGTCATCCCTGGCATGCTGGTGGGGTCGATCCGGTTCCCGATAAACTTTTCAGGCGTTGATATGGATAACCAAAAATTAGTGTTGTACGTTGCCCTGTCTTTTGTTCTGCTGATGCTATGGCAGGCGTGGCAACAGGATTACGGCTCCAAGTCTATTTCCTCCCCTGCTGAACAAGGCGTTTATCCCCTTGGCGGTCCTGCGGTTAAGACTGGTGGAGGCACGGATATTCCCAGGCCGGGCGCGACATCCGTTTTGCCTGCTGCACCATCGCAATCGGTTTTGAAGTCCGCCGAGCGGATTCATGTGGTCACCGATCGGCTCAATGTCGAAATTGATAGCACCGGCGGAGACCTGCGCCAAGTAGAACTCCGATCATATCCCGTTGTTGTGGAACAACCCGATCAGGCATTTCAGTTTCTCTCTGAAGCACCTGAGCGAATGTTCATTGCTCAGGGAGGTCTTTTAGGTAACTCTGCTCCCAATCACTATGCTTCATACAAAATCGAACAGTCCGATTATCGTTTATCCGAAAATGCTTCTACGTTGCAGGTACCATTGTCTTGGCACCATTCATCCGGGATGGAAATAATTAAGGTATATACTTTTCATCGTGATAGTTACGTCGTGAAACTAGATTATCAGGTACATAATTCCACAAATGCGGAATGGCAAGGCCAAATATATTCTCAATTTCAACGCATCGAACCCCCCAATAAAAAATCCGCCTTTGGTATTTATACCTATACAGGAGGTGTAGTTTCTAGTCCAGAAAATATTTATGATAAAGTGGATTTTTCTCGAATGAAGAAAGAAAATCTTTCCTTGGATTTTAAGGGTGGCTGGCTTGCAATGATTGAACATTATTTCGCCGCCGCATTGATTCCGCCCACCGATATTCTGATCCATGCTTATACCAAGATCGTGGATGGGGAACGTTATGTCTTAGGCTACGTTGGCCCAGTGGTAACCCTTCAACCAGGCGAAAATGCGACCATTTCCACGAGTTTTTACATTGGTCCAAAGGATCAGCAGCATTTAAAAAATGCGGCCACTAATCTAGAACTAACTGTCGATTATGGAAAGCTTACCATTATCGCTCAACCTATTTATTGGCTGCTTGCATTAATTCAAGGCGTAGTTCATAACTGGGGTTGGTCGATTATTTTCCTTACCATACTTATCAAGGCGGCATTTTTTCATCTTTCCGCCACCAGCTACAAATCCATGGCTCAAATGCGCAAGCTTACCCCCCGCATTCAAGCCCTCAAGGAGCGTTTCGGAGATGATCGTCAGCGAATGAACGAGGCGATGATGGAGATCTATCGCAAGGAAAAAATTAATCCGTTGGGTGGTTGCCTGCCGATTGTAGTTCAAATTCCAGTTTTTATCGCACTATATTGGGTGTTAGTGGAAAGCGTGGAATTGCGCCAGGCGCCATGGATGTTTTGGATTCACGACCTTTCAGCCCAGGATCCCTATTATGTTTTACCATTGATTATGGGGGTCACGATGTTTGTCCAGCAAAAACTTAGCCCCGCCCCACCAGATCCGATTCAAGCCAAGGTGATGATGGCTATGCCAATTTTTTTTACGGCCATGTTTTTATTTTTTCCGTCCGGGTTGGTGTTGTACTGGGTAGTAAACAATACTCTGTCTATTACCCAGCAATGGTACATTACCAATAAGCTGATCAATGACTAACGCAGCTAAACTGTATACCCATTGAAGCCTTGCTACACTTCAATGGGTTGCGGAAAATTACCGCCTTATTTATTGAAAGGCTCCGGGCGCGGAGTCTTATCGCTGGAGGGTGGTAAGATCGGTAGCAAAAATCTAGGTTGATCGCCAGTCAAGGTGTTCAGGAATGCCACAATCTTGGCGTTTTCTTCCACACTAAATGTTTTTCCGAGTTGAATACGACCCATGGTATCCACCGCCTCAGAGAGGATATGAGCCTCACCGTCGTGAAAATAAGGATAAGTCAGCGCCACATTTCGCAAGGTCGGCACTTTGAACTTAAATCTATCCTCTTCGTTACCAGTGACCGCGCTTAAACCTTCGGCGGAACTGTTGGCTGCATAAGGCTCGACGATACCCATTTTTTGGAATGAATTACCACCCACTGCCATACCGTTGTGACAGGCGACACAACCGCTATTTTTAAATAGCTCGTAGCCAGCTTTTTCGTCGGCAGTAATAGCATCCGTATTGCCTAGCAACCATTGGTCGAAACGAGAATTCGGTGTGACTAGTGTCTTCTCGAATTCTGCAATTGCCTGGGTTACTTGATCGACAGTAATTTTGTCTTCACCGAAAGTTTGTTTGAAATCAACAATATAACCAGGTATAGACTCTAATACCTCAATAGCCAGCGCATGGTTGGAGGCCATCTCACCTGGGTTAGCGATTGGACCACCTGCTTGTTCCTGAAGATCCTTGGCGCGACCATCCCAAAATTGGGCGACATTCATGCTGGAGTTGAGTACGGTCGGTGCATTGATTGGTCCCTCATGCCAATTGTGACCGATAGAAGTACGCAAATTGTCAGTACCACCCATGCTCAAGTTATGGCAAGAATTACAGGAAATAAACCCGGATTTTGAGAGTCTGGGATCAAAATAGAGCTTCTTCCCTAGCTCCACCTGAGCCAGGTTGATCTCCTGAACAGGACGAATTGGTTGGATTGGTTCTTCGGCCAAAACCATGAAGGAAAGAGAAATTCCTACTAAAGTTAGATTGATTGCATAATTAAGTTTTTTCATAAATCCTCAGCGTGAAAACCCCTCAATCCTGTAGGGTCGAAGGGTTCTTAATGGAGATAGCTCACAGTATGATCAAGATTCATACCAAATACACTTGAAACAATTTTTGGTCAATTACCCCGCTCAAAAGGACGGTGCTTGCGGTTGCACTTGGACGGTCCCTTGTCGTCATCGGCCAAGATAGACTAATTGACATTAGCCTTTGTAGCGATAGTGATCACCGCATTTTTATCCGTATTCGCAACATGTCCACAGCAGACACATTGAAAACGGGATTGTGCGGTGCGCTATCCCTCCCCGGCATTTATGCCAGGGCTTCTCGCTCAATTCGGGTGAATTGTACGGGTAGTTGGTACAAGAGCAGTATTTGGAGTCCGCACCTAATGCATAGTCGGTCAGCATCCAGCTTCGCTCCGACGCATTGCTGGTTTGATTCGAGATTCATCGGACGTCAGTATTCCGGTAACGCTATCGTCACCGGCGCTTGGGGGCTATCGTCCTCCACGCGCATAACGTTCAGGCCTCCCGCCCGTAGCGACGTAACCATCGACACTGCCCGGCTGGTTTTACCTGCTCTTCCGGGTTTTCTTTACAGAACCCATACCCTAACCCCAAAATAATGGTAACGCGACGTCCTTTGGCTCGCAAACCCTACCAGGCGGGGCGAACCACCAACCTCTGCTACCGAAACCCTACTTTGCTATCGAAACCGGAAAATCATTGACCCGGTTTCGACTTCACGCTACGCAATGGCTTGAATCGGCGGGGGTGCTCACCATTCAGGGTGAGCTTCAACGATTTGGACAAATTGAATGGAACCATGGTGCATATTAAATAGAAAGACACAATTATCCATTTCTTCCAGTGAAAAATGGAATATCGGCGATCCGATTGCATTGGCCTATACCGGAGCCTCTGGCGCTTTATACGGACTCCGTTTATTGGAATGTTTATTAACCGCAGGACAACGGATCTACTTGATGATCTCGACGGCTGCGCGGATCGTGCTCACCACGGAAACCAAGCTTGAATTTCCCGAATCGCCGGGTGAGCTAGAAGCATTTTTAGGACAATACTACAACGCCGCGCCGGGCCAATTGCGTATATTCGATCATCAGGATTGGCAAGCGCCCCTTGCCTCAGGATCCAATCCCCCCGCTGCGATGGTTGTCTGTCCCTGCACGATGGGGACACTCGCCGCTATTGCGGTGGGTGGCTCCGACAATCTGGTTGAACGTGCCGCTGATGTCTGCATTAAAGAAGGGCGCCGTTTGATTTTGGTGCCTCGTGAAACTCCATTGTCAGTCATTCATCTTGAGAACATGTTGCGTCTTGCTCGTTTAGGTGTGGTGATTTTGCCTCCCAATCCCGGTTTTTATCACCATCCAACATCCGTTGCGGATATAGTTGATTTTGTAGTGGCAAGAATTCTCGATCATCTGCGTGTGGAACATCAACTTTCTGAGCGTTGGGGAGAACGGATTCGTTGAACATGACTTATACAACGTCTGCGCGTGCTATTATTTTTTTTGAAATCTCTAGGGCCTGTTAACACTAACTAAACATAATCATTCTACTTCATTTCTTTTTTTATATGTTTTTTATCATATTTCCATTTCATAGTCCTATTCTTTTTTGGAGGAACTACAGGTTCCTTTCTGAGATCGGATATAAGTTTTCTGTTTTATTGTCTTCGTAAGCTCTATCTATGATTACTGGAATTCTTTCCAGCTTTTCTGTGTTTAATTGTTCGAGGAGTTTTCTTCCCTCGGGCGCATCGTGGGTTTGTCCGCAATACAATTAAAAATTAAGTAATTTTTTAGATAGAAACTTAGGTT
Source organism: Gammaproteobacteria bacterium (assembly GCA_963575715.1). Lineage (NCBI taxonomy): Bacteria > Pseudomonadati > Pseudomonadota > Gammaproteobacteria > Gammaproteobacteria bacterium. Next base: position 15,666 of record CAUYTW010000066.1, read on the forward strand.
ACCCTCAACCATTCCTGGATATCGTTGCGAGACTTCCAATCGGCAAAGTGACGCGCAGGCAAGCACCGTGTAAATCGCGGGGCGATACCGCCTCGATATAGCCACCATGGGCATGGACATACTCCCAAGCAATGGATAGTCCAATGCCGGTTCCCTTGAGATGACCACCGCCAGCGTGTCGTCCTTGATAAAAGGCCTCGAATACCTTGTCGCGCTCCTCGACCGCGATACCAGAACCAGAGTCTTCCACTTCCAGAACCACTGTTTCACCGTGTCGTTCCAGACGCAACACCAGGATGCCGTCCTGTGGGGAAAATTTCACCGCGTTAGATAATAAATTATCTATGACCACCCGAAGTTTTTTAGCATCCCCTCTCAGGGTTACCCGCGCGAGCGCCAAATGTGTCGTCAGGCCCTTGGCAATCATCGCTGGACGGTGATCGGCTGCCACTTCCCGAATTAAGGCGTCGAGGAACACCGGTGTTTCCAGCAGGGTTCCATGCTCGGAACGGGCCAGGTTGAAGTTGAGCAGATCCTCAATGAGTCGTTGCAAGGTGGCGGCATTGCTTTTAAGGATAGCCACGATTTCGATCTGATCCGAGGAGAGTTCCCCCACGACACCTTCCGCTAGAAGATCTGTTCCCTCACGCAGTGCGGTCAAGGGAGTCTTGAGTTCATGGGAAACCTGATGGAGAAATTTAGTTTTTTCTTCTTCCAGCTCTACCAGGCGGCGGCGTAACCAGTCAAGACGCTCACCCAGCTCACGCAGGTCGCGGGGGCCGCGCACCGTTGCTACCGGAGTGGCAAATTCACCATCGCCCAACCGACGCAGTGCGGTATCCACTTGACGGATCGGACGATTGATGAGAACTACGAACAATCCGGCGAGCAGCAAAGCCGTCGGACCCAACGCCAGCGCCTGCCAGTATAAAAAATATTGTGTATTAGCAGCAGTGCTTTCCATCACCTTAACCTCGCGCTCAATGAGTGCTTTGCTGTCGGATAGTACCGCGCGCGACAGGTTGGAAAGCTCGGTAAGATTATGCACCGCGATTGGCACTGCCTCGGCTTCGGGACGTGTATCCGCGAGACGGGCGCGGACCTGTTCAGCAAGCTCGGTAAGATGCTGGAGGCGCTGCCGCTGTACGTCGTCCAGCGGCAAATTGGCCAACTCCGTAGTAGTACGGGAAAAATCGGCATAGGTTCGCCGATAGAGATCTAGTAATGGCAACTCACCCACGACTTGATACTGACGCACCACGCGCTCCATATCAGTCACTTTTTCCACAAGTGCCGAACTGGCGCGAGTAGCCGTCACTGCCCGGAATACTGCTTCCTGGCTTTGCGCCGACAGGCGTTGCAGGTGTACTGCGGTATATACTAAGCCTCCAATGGGAGGTAGCGCCACTAAACCAAAACCGAACAATGTCAGTTGCAGGAGGGAGCGTGGGTGTAACGCCATAGTCTAGAAACCGCCGATTTTCATTGGTGTGACCATACGCTCGGTGGTTATCGATTTTTCAAATGGTTAATGCTTGCCCGCGTACTGCTTACTCTCTGACTCGAGTAAATAAAGTAGTGCCGAGACTGCAGTTTCAGGAGCAGGCACCGTGTTCGGATTTTCGCCAGGATAAGCACGAGCGCGCAATAGAGTCCGTAAGCGTCCGGGGTTGAGACTATTAACATGAATTGACTCATTTTCCGGTTCATCGGCGAGAACCTCTACGAGTCGCTCAATTCGCCTTAGCTTTTCCAACCTGACCTCAAACGGTGGCATGTAGGCCAAAGCGGTCGCCTGCCCGAGGCCATCTCCCGCACCCGTGATTAAAATTACGTGATTACGCAATAAATTTGTGGGTGGTTGGTAGGCAACTAAAGAAAAATCACTCAAAAAAATTTTTTGACGTGGATAAACCCGCGAATCCCCGTAGGGTCGCGGGATTCTTGATTTTTAAGAGGGATTAGCGCGCCCAAGAGGATTCGAACCTCTGACCTTTGGCTCCGGAGGCCAACGCTCTATCCATCTGAGCTATGGGCGCGGGAAGAGGAAAAATTCAGGTGGATGCACGTTCTTAAATTCTCATCCGCTCATTCACCATGAAAATCTATTATATTCTTTATATTCTCGACGACAAGGTTGTTTAATAGACTCATCGTCGGGAGTTTTCAATTCTAACTGCCAGCTGTCTTCAACGAGATACTTATCATGAACAATTTCAATGCAGTTTTTATTGGGCTGATTGCCCTGACAATATCGGTACTGATCGCTGATAAGCTCATTGGTGAACGAGGGTTCCAGATACACGACCCACTTGAGACTAGGATGATTGCTGAACATATCGGCCCACCAGGGCAGATAATGACTACCACGCAGTCATCTTCGTCTCTTCCCGCGCCGACGGCAATCGCTACCCCGGTCACTTCCACTTCGCCACCGATTCTTTCCCAAACCAACGAGCCACGCCTTGACCCAGCACCGATCGTTGCGGTCGTTGCTCCCGTTAATGAACCTCCACTTGAAGACCAACCAATAGCGGACATTCCGTCTAGCGACGATCTTGAAAACGGCAAAAATGTCTACGTTGCTGCCTGCTTTGTTTGTCATGAGACGGGAGCCGCTGGTGCCCCACTACGTGGTGATCAGACTGCCTGGCAACCACGCCTTGCACAAGGTAGGAAAGCATTGCTATTTCATGTATTGAATGGTTTCAATTCTATGCCCCGACGTGGCGGCAGTCCGAATCTTACTGAAAATGAAATGGCTGCGGCGCTATCTTACTTACTCTTCGATATTGAAGAAAATTAATAAAGTAATTTTGTTGGATATTCCAACGATATGTTCATAGGCCTGTTATGGAACCTGGAGTAAAAAAAAGTAAAGTGACTAAAAAAAATCAAGGAATTAGATTAATCAAACCTCAAAATGGTACGATTCCAGAATCTGGATCGGATGTTTTGTATTTAGATGTATTGGAGTCAACTATTACTACCCTTCGTGGGCAATTAGGCGAAGCATTTGAACGTGAGCAACAACAGCAGGTACGACTTGAACATTATGAGCGGGGAGTTGCTGAACTTTGGAGTATAACTGTAGAATTAAAAAAGGAATTGATTAAAAAAACGCATTTATTTCATGCAAAAATGTCTTAAGGATGGATAAAGACGAAAATTAAGACCCCATTCAATCGTGCTTGCTTAAAGGAGAGAGATTTTTTATTATTCTGAACCAGGGGGTTTTTAAAAAATTTATTTTTACCTACTAAACGTTTCAGGAGATCTTTAAGTGAAAAAATTTTTTACCATCATAATTTTAAAACTGTTATTACCGCTTTTTTCATTGGTGGGAATATTTTCCACCCTCCAGGGCTGCGATGGCGGAAAATCGGAAATAACTTTGCCATCTCAGGGAGTAGTCAGCCGTATAGAAGTCAGATCTGATCCCGCTTCCATTAGCATTGATAGCACTAGTACTGTTACCGCTAAACTTTATGATGCTGAAAACAATCTTATATCTGATGAAGTAAGTGTCAGTTTTTCAGTTGATAAACCTGAACTTGGCTCTATCTCATCTTCTGCCACCACCACGAATGGTGCTGCTCAGGCTACTTTCTCAGCGGTCAAAATTGGAAAGGTAACCATTACGGTGACTTTCGGCGATATCAAGGGAATAGGAACAATCGAAATCAAAATTGCTCCCACGAATATAGAACTAAAATCAGAGCCATCATCCATTACAATTGACGGAACCAGCACTGTTACCGCTACACTTTACGATGCCCAGGATAAACCAATTTCTGATGGCATGGTGGTTAATTTTTCTATCGATAATTCTGGTCTTGGTTCTATCTTATCCTCGGCCATCACTGCAAATGGCATCGCCCAAACTACTTTTTCAGCAGGAAAGACTCAAGCTGGCATGGTCACTGTTACGGCCAACTCAGGCGGTGTCAAGGCAATTAGTACCATTGAGATAAAATTCGCACCCACTGGAAGCATAGAATTTTTATCGGCAACTCCGCAGATTATTAGTATTCAGGGTAGTGGTGGAATCGCAACATCGAATATTCAATTCAAAGTTAAGGATTCTAACGGTAATCCTATTCTTAGTAGTCAAAAAGTGAATATTAAATTATCCGGGCCTAATGGGGGTGAATATCTTGGTTCCGTTCCAAATACATTTAATACCACTGTTGGCACGATTAATGGTATCGCTTCAGTAATTCTTCATAGCGGAAATATCCCTGGAACCGCCACGCTCACCGCGAGTATTGAGGGAACGAATTTATCAACTTCCAGTGGTGTCATTGCCATCGGCGGCGGAATTCCATCAGCAGGTCATTTTTCCCTATCGGCTGAAAAGTTCAATCTTGAAGGATTAGATTTCGATGGTATCACCACCAAAATTTCGGCCATGATTGCCGACCGTTTTGGAAATTATAATGTGCTCGCGGGTACGACAGTTTCATTTTATTCCGAATGTGGTGCCATTGATCGAGCTGTTGCTCTCGATAAGGAAGGTAAAGGGTCAGTAATTTTCAGAACACAAAATCCTATGCCTCGCACCGTGGATCGAGATTCTTGTGGACAGCTTTGTGATGATGAAGAAAAATTTATTACAAAGTATAAAGAATATTTTGGAGATATTGAAAAAAACGCTCGCCCAAGAAATGGAATATGTACAATCGTTGCGGTTACTGATGGTGAAGAAGAATTTATAGATAATAATGCCAATGGCATTTATGATACTGGAGAATTTTTTGTAGATACTAATGACGATATCTATATTGATGTAAATGATAATGAAAAATACGATTCTAATGAACTATTCATAGTTGACAATAATAAAAATGGAATTTTTGATGGTCCTAATGACGTTTGGGATAATAATAAACGTATCTCCAAAAAAATTAATATGTTCATAACGGGAGAACCAAAGCTGGTTGTGGCTGAAAAACGAGAAGATGGGAAATATCATCTTATTACTGAATCGGAATTTCAAGAAATTGTTGCACCTACAGGTAATAGTGATCAAGATAATGATAAAGGAAATGGAAAACGAAGTTTTGCGTTTGCGCTGCATGATGCCAACTATAATCAACCCATCGCTGGAACTACATTATCACTTGAATCTAAAGGTCAAACCGTAATAGATGCAGATGGTAATGAATGCTCTACAAATGGAGAATTATCAATAGATTCATTTGATTATGTTGAATCAAAAAAACCAGGCACTGAAATTTTATACGTTACTCTTACTAATGATAATGACACTGGAAAGAATATAAATGTCAACCTCAAGTTTAATTGGAAATGGAAAGGTAGCACAACTGTGAAATCGTACCAAGGTATACTTAAGTCTTCTTTAACTTCAACTCTTTGTAAAAAGCCGACTAACTCTAGCAGTAGCAGTTCAAATGGTGGTTCCTAGCCAATTTGATTTAACTAAAATCAAGCCAATCTCTCATTATTCTCGGGATTTAATTGAAAATAAACCGAAAATAATGAGAGATTATAATTCGAAATTGAGCCCTAATTGTGCAAAATTCAATCACAGACTGGCACACACGCCAGTAACGTCTATTCCTCAAACAACATACAGAGGTACGCAAAATTTTCGCGTTATGAATAATTACAATATTGGGATGGGAATAAAGAAATGAAAAATCAAGAGAAGGAGAAAGCTTTGAAGAAATAAGAAATGAAATACAAAATGTCTAATAAAAACACTCAAAACATTACAAGCGCATAAATATTGCGCCTAATGCTTTAGTTGATGATTAAAGCAAGGAATGGATTTATATTATACTTATGCACTTTTAATAGGCCGATCTACGAGTTCCACGATAGCCATTAATGCCATGTCTCCTGGACGAAAACCATTTTTGAGGATACGTAAATAACCACCTGGACGCTCTCGATAGCGCGGCCCTAATTCATTAAACAGCTTGGTAACGACGCCACGATTCCGCAGGCGTGCAAAAGCCAGCCGCCGATGAGCGACGGAATCAATTTTTGCTAGAGTAATAAGAGGCTCAACAACTCTGCGTAACTCCTTAGCTTTTGGTAGTGTGGTACGGATAATTTCATTCTCGAACAAAGAACCTGCCATATTTTTAAGCATCGCATGACGATGACTTGAGTTACGACTTAATTGCCGACCACTATTACGGTGACGCATGATCGATACCTTGAATTTTAATGTGTTTACAAATTAATTTAACTTTTCTTCATTATTATTACGATACATGCTTGGCACTGGCCAATTTTCTAGCTTCATACCCAACGATAACCCTTTAGAAACTAGCACATCTTTAATTTCGGTAAGCGATTTTTTTCCTAAATTAGGTGTTTTGAGCAACTCAACCTCGGTACGTTGAATTAAATCGCCAATCAGGAAAATATTTTCGGCTTTTAAACAATTAGCTGAACGTACTGTAAGTTCTAAATCATCTACAGGACGCAGCAGGAGTGGATTAACATCAATCCCACGCGGCTGGTTCATGAATTCTTCTTTACCTTGAAGCTCCACGAATACCGCAAGTTGCTCCTGAAGAATGGTAGCAGCAATCCTGATGGTTTCCTCGGGATCAACCGTGCCATTAGTCTCTAAATCAAGAACCAGCCGATCTAGGTTAGTTCTTTGTTCAACACGGGCGCTTTCGACGTTATAAGTTACACGACGAATGGGACTGAAAGATGCATCAAGTAAAAGTTTTTCAATGGATCTCTGTTCTTCTTCGCCTGGTTGTCGTACCAATGCTGGTTGATAGCCACGCCCGCGACGTACCTTGAGCCTCATGGTAAGCTCGCCATCTTTAGTAAGATTAGCAATGACATGGGTAGGATTAAAAATTTCTAAATCTGGTTCATATTGAAAATCCCCTGCCAATACTTGACCTGGACCTTTTTTAGTTAACGTCATGTAGGACTCGATATGGTCTCCAACCATACGAATGGCTAAACCTTTAAGATTGAGTAAAATATCGATGATATCCTCTTGAACACCTTCTTTAGTAGTGTAATCATGAAGTACACCCTCAATTTCAGCTTCTACCACCGCTGCTCCGGGAATTGATGAAAGAAGAATTCTCCGCAATGAATTTCCTAAAGTATGACCGAAACCACGCTCAAGAGGTTCAACTATCACTTGCGCCCGAAACGGACTTACGGCCTGGACTTTAACTAGGCCCAGGCGAGGCTTAAGATCCGCTACCGCACTCTGCATTTGGAGGCCCATAAATTATTTGGAATACAACTCAACAACCATTTGCTCGCTGATCGTAGCGGGTAAATCGCTACGTTCGGGCAATCTTTTGAAAATACCTTGCATTTTGTTGGCATCGACTTCTATCCATGAGGGAATACCGCGCTGAACAGCCATTTCCAGAGCTGCTTTGATACGCAGATGTTCTTTTGCTTTATCCACCACGGCAATTATATCGTTAGGACGAACTTGGTAAGATGGAATATTGACACGTTGACCATTGACAACAATGGTATTATGACGCACAAGCTGACGCGCCTCAGAGCGCGAAGCACCAAACCCCATGTGATGAACTACACTATCAAGTCGTGACTCCAATGATTTAAGTAAATTTTCGCCGGTTGAACCCTTTTTTCGATCAGCTTCTTCATAATAAAGGTGGAATTGCTGCTCCAAGACACCATAGATACGACGAATCTTCTGCTTTTCACGTAGCTGTCCGGCATAATCAGAAAGTCGGGAACGGCGTTGACCGTGTTGGCCAGGTGGAAATGGACGTACTTCCACTGCACACTTTGCAGTAAAGCACTTTTCACCTTTAAGAAAGAGCTTTTCTCCCTCACGACGACAATGACGACATTTCGATCCGATATACTTTGCCATAAGAAGCCCTCCAGCTCAGACTCGTCGCTTCTTTGGGGGGCGACAGCCATTATGGGGAATAGGAGTCACATCATTAATACTGATTACTTTAAATCCCCCAGCATTCAATGCACGTACTGCGGATTCTCGTCCTGGCCCAGGACCTTTGACCCTGACTTCAACATTTTTCATTCCAAATTCTTTCACGATTATTCCTACTTTTTCTGCAGCAACTTGAGCAGCAAAAGGTGTACTTTTGCGTGAGCCACGAAAACCACTACCGCCCGCAGTTGCCCACGCTAATGCATTTCCTTGACGATCAGTGATAGTAATAATTGTGTTATTGAAAGAGGCATGCACATGGGCTATACCATCCACGATATTTTTTTTTACGCGCTTACGAACGCGACTGACTGCTTTAACCATAGATTTCCTGTCAGAGTGGAGCCATTATTTTTTAATGGGCTTGCGAGGTCCTTTACGAGTACGGGCATTTGTTCTAGTACGCTGGCCACGCACTGGCAAACCACGTCGATGACGCAACCCTCGATAGCAACCAAGGTCCATAAGTCGTTTAATACTCATTGATATCTCACGCCTGAGATCTCCTTCGACGGTATACTTGCTTACTTCCATCCGCAGAGCGTCGATTTCAGCTTCACTTAAATCAACAACCTTGCGCTCTGGTCGAATACCCGTCGCGGCACAGATTACCCTAGCATGGCTCGCTCCGATGCCATAAATAGCCTGAAGGCCAATTATTGTATGCTTTTGAGCCGGAATGTTAATACCAGCAATGCGGGCCATCCAATTTTCTCCTAAAATCATTAATTGGCTAATTTAAGATTGTAAAATAGTACATAACGAGACTGCAAGATGATCTATTTATTTCTCTATAATTTTTTATCAAAAATTCATACCTAAAAAGACGCATAAAGATTATTATTAACCCTGACGTTGCTTATGCCGAGCATCTTCACAAATCACACGTACCACACCTTTACGACGAATAATTTTACAATTACGACACATTTTTTTTACAGAAGCGCGCACTTTCATTTTGATCCCCTAATTTTAACTCCGTTCAACGAACCAACCCAGTTCCAGTTCGACCGCTAGCCTTGAAATTTTTTTTCAACAAACCATCATATTGGTGAGACATAATGTGTGCCTGGATCTGTGCCATAAAATCCATGACTACCACTACAATAATTAACAATGAAGTACCACCAAAATAAAATGGAACATTCCAGTTCAAGATTAAGAATTCCGGTAACAAGCAGACAACCGTAATGTAGATTGCTCCTGCGATAGTTAAGCGTGACATTACCTGATCAATATAACGTGCAGTTTGCTCGCCAGGTCTAAATCCTGGAATGAAAGCACCCGATTTTTTTAAATTTTCTGCTGTTTCTTTTGGATCAAACACTAATGCTGTATAAAAAAAAGAGAAAAATACAATAGCAATCGCATAAGTTAAAACATAAATTGGTTGTCCAGGCGATAATGTAGAGGAAATGTCATGTAACCATTCCATTCCTTCCGCTTGACCGAACCATCCACCCAACGTTGCTGGAAATAAAATAATGGATGATGCGAAAATAGGTGGAATAACTCCCGCCATATTCAATTTAAGCGGAAGATGACTAGTTTGACCTGCATATAGACGTCTGCCTTGTTGACGCTTGGCGTAATTAACTGTAATGCGACGTTGACCCTTTTCAACAAAAACAACAAACCCAGTTACCGCCACAGCAATGGCGAGTAAAAATAACACCAATAATGCATGCATCTCACCAGTACGAGCCAATTCTAAAGTGCTACCTATTGCTGCTGGTAGACCTGCTACAATGCCTCCAAAAATAATCATCGAAATACCGTTACCTATACCACGTTCAGTAACCTGTTCGCCTAACCACATTAAAAAAAGAGTTCCTGTTACAAGTGATATAGTCGCAATAAAACGAAATCCCCAACCTGCTTCTACTACTACAGGATATCCGCCTGCAATTTGACTTTCCAAGGCAATAGCAACACCCACTGCTTGAACACTTGCCAGAATGACCGTTCCATAACGAGTGTATTGAGTAATTTTACGTCTACCTGATTCACCTTCTTTCTTCAGTTGTTCCAACTTTGGATGTACTACTGTGAGAAGCTGCAAAATAATGGATGCCGATATATAAGGCATGATTCCTAATGCAAATACTGTTAAGCGTCGTAAAGCTCCTCCCGAGAACATATTGAACATATCCAAAATAGTGCCCTTCTGAGATCGAAATAACTCCGCTAATGCTAAAGGATCAATCCCAGGCACTGGAATATGCGCTCCAATCCTGAATACTACTAATGCTCCAAGAAGAAACAAAAGGCGTTGCTTAAGTTCAGTGAATCTGCCTACTCCTCCAGCCAGATTTGTATTCATTAATACTCAATCCTCAACGGAGCCACCCACTGCTTCAATTGCCGATCGTGCACCTGAACTTACTCCCACACCCTTAAGCGTAATTGGATACTCTAAAGTTCCACGAACGATAACTTTAGCTTTTTTTACAGTACGAGATACGATTCCCGCTGACTTAAGAATGGCTAAATCAACAATTTGTTTATTAAACTGTCCAAGTTGATATAAACGAACCTCAGCTACATCATTAGATGTCAATGATAGAAATCCAAATTTAGGTAAACGCCGTTGTAATGGCATCTGTCCTCCCTCAAAACCGACCTTATGATAACCACCCGCCCGGGCTTTTTGGCCCTTGTGACCACGCCCTGATGTTTTACCAAAACCAGATCCAATGCCGCGTCCTAAACGCTTAGGTGTGAACTTGGAGCCTTGAGCGGGTTTGAGAGTATTCATTCTCATGAACATGACTCCTCAACACGAAGTAAATAAGAAATTTTGCAAATCATTCCCTTCACGGATGGAGTATCTTCAAGTATGACTGTTTGATTAATACGACGAAGTCCTAAGCCAATCAGTGTAGCTCGATGCGATGGTAATCGACCATAACGACTACGAATTAATGTTATTTTTACGGTTTTTTTGACCATGACATTAACTCAAAATTTCTTCAATGGTTTTTCCCCGCTTGGCTGCAACTATTTCTGGAGCCAGCATCATACGTAATCCTTTAAGAGTTGCACGAACCACATTAATAGGATTTGTGGATCCCATATTTTTAGAAAGAACATCCTTAATTCCTACCACATCAAAAACAGCACGCATCGCACCACCCGCTATTATACCTGTTCCTTCGGAAGCAGGTTGCATATAAACTCGTGCTGCACCATGTTCAGAAGTTATAGGATAGTACAATGTTTGACCATTAATAGGTACTTTACGTAGATCACGCCGCGCGCTTTCCATTGCTTTCTGTATAGCCGCAGGTACTTCTCGTGCTTTACCTCTACCGATACCTACACGACCCTTACCATCACCTACCACGGTCAAAGCGGAAAAGCTAAATTGACGCCCCCCTTTGACAACTTTAGCGACACGATTAACAGCAACCAATTTTTCTTGTAAGCCATCATTGTTCTTAGGAACGTCGTACGATGCCATTGATTCAGCCTTAAATTAAAATTTCAAACCTTGCTCACGAGCGGCATCAGCTAGTGCTTTAACCCTTCCATGATACTGAAAACCACTACGATCAAAGGCAACATTGGTAATCCCCACAGCTAGTGCCCGTTCTGCTACTAATCGACCTACCGCTGCTGCTGCTTTAATATTACCAGTATAAAGTAAACTCAACTTTAAGATCGGATCCACAGTTGAAGCAGACACTAACACATGATTACCTCTAGAAGTAATCACCTGCGCATAAATATGGCGTGGAGTACGATGAATACATAAACGTGTAGCACACATTTCACGAATTTTGATGCGAGTCCGTAATGCACGCCGCAATCTAGCACTTTTTTTATCCATATATGAGAACTCTATTTTTTCTTAGCTTCTTTACGGACAATAACTTCATCTGAATATTTGACGCCTTTTCCCTTGTAGGGTTCTGGTGGTCTATAGGATCGAATATTCGCCGCTACCTGTCCTACTAATTGACGGCTAACACCATTGATCAAAATTTCAGTAGATGATGGAGTTTCGATCTTAATTCCTTCAGGAACATTAAAAATCAACGGATGTGAGTAGCCCAAAGTCAAATTAAGTTTGGCACCTTGCGCCTGAGCACGATATCCTACACCGACTAATTCAAGCTTACGCTGAAAACCAATTGTTACCCCTTTAACCATATTGAAGAGTAATGCTCGTGTTGTACCAGCATGCTGATCAGCATCCGTGGTTAAGGGAATTATATGTAACATATTGCCTTGTTGTATTATTTGAACCTGAGGAAATAAATCAAGCTGAATCTCACCTTTTGGCCCTTTAACACGCACTCGTTTGCTATCAATACCTATTTGTACTCCCGCAGGAAGAGCAACGGGTTTCTTCGCTATTCTAGACATAGAATCAACCATTAAAAGAAATGACACAAAACTTCACCACCCTGTCCTGCGGAACGCGCCGCACGATCAGTCATAATTCCTTTTGGGGTCGAAATAATAGCAATTCCTAATCCACCCATAATTTTTGGTAATTCATTACAATTTTTATAGATACGTAATCCTGGTCGACTAGCCCTGCGTACTTGTTCAATAACTGGCATATTTTGGAAATATTTAAGAGTAATAGTTAAGGCTGATTTACCTTTTAATTCTTGAGTAATTACATCCTGAATATAACCTTCTGCTTTAAGTAGTTCAGCGATAGCCTGTTTTAATTTAGAATGCGGTATAGTTACCGCGACCTTCCGTAACGCTTGACCATTACGAATCTGTGTTAGCATATCGGCGATAGGATCGGTCATGCTCATCTGCTAATTACTCCTAATTTAGTAATCCAACAATTAGTTCAGACATCACTACCAACTTGCCTTAACCAATCCAGGAATATCACCACGCATTGCAGCTTCACGTAATTTATTACGTGCTAAACCGAATTTACGATAATAACCATGCGGACGCCCAGTAATTCGGCATCGATTATGCAGTCGTACCGCACTCGAGTCTCGAGGTAACAACCATAATTGATGTGCAGCTTTAGTACGTTCTTCGTCACTGAGATGAAGATCAATGATACGTTTTTTTAGATCGGCACGCTTCTCAGCGTATTTTTTAACTAACTGAATTCGACGCTTTTCTCGATTCGCCATGCAGGTCTTTGCCATGATCATGTCCGGAAAGGAAAATTAAATGCTTGTAATAACTCACGCCCTTCCTCATCAGAGGAAGCTGTGGTAGTGATTGTAATATCTAATCCTCTCAATCGATCAATTTTATCGTAATCAATTTCTGGAAAAATAATTTGTTCCTTTATTCCTAGACTAAAATTACCTCTACCATCGAATGAACGAGGACTGATACCACGGAAATCACGCATTCGTGGAATAGAAACATTCACCAGGCGATCAAAAAATTCGTACATTCTTTCTTGACGCAGTGTAACTTTACACCCAATAGGCCATCCTTCACGAACCTTAAAATTAGCGACAGATTTACGTGCCTTAGTCACTACTGGTTTTTGACCAGAGATTCTAGCTAAATCAGCAAGCGCATTTTCCAGAATTTTTTTATCAAAAACTGCTTCACCTACTCCCATGTTAAGAGTAATCTTAGCAAGATGCGGCACCTGCATAACACTTTTGTAACTAAACCGATCCATAAGTTTTGGAATAACAACTTGGCGGTAATAATTTTTTAATCGAGACATGGTATATTTACCTAGCCTTCACCTAGATTTCACTGAAATAATTATATTTAACTAAGATTTAAATCTTAAATTATATAATATATTATATATTATATATTATATAATTTCATTATTTGATTTAAAATAACGCACTTTACGTCCATCTGCCAAAAATCGAAATCCGACATGATCTCCTTTACAGGTTGCAGAGTTATATAGCATCACATTAGAAACATGAAGCGGCATTGCCTTTTCAACAATTGCTGGATTTATATTTTTTCTCGGATTACCACGAGTATGCCGTTTAGCAATATTGATACCTTCTACTACAACACGATTTTTACTGGTTATAATACGATCAACCGTACCACGCTTTCCTTTGTCTTTACCAGCAATAATAAGAACCTGATCACCTTTCTTAATTTTATTCATAAGAATCAATTCCGTCTCACAATACTTCTGGCGCAAGCGAAACTATCTTCATAAAACGTTCGCTACGTAATTCACGAGTAACTGGACCAAAAATACGGGTACCAATTGGTTGGAGTTGATTATTCAATAATACAGCAGCATTACCATCAAAACGAATTAATGATCCATCTGGTCTTCGTACTCCTTTACGAGTACGAACTACTACAGCATCATATACATCACCTTTTTTTACTTTACCTCGTGGGATTGCTTCCTTAATACTTACTTTAATAATATCTCCAATTCCAGCATAATGCCGTTTTGATCCCCCTAAAACCTTGATACACATCACCCTACGTGCGCCACTATTATCCGCTGCATCAAGAATAGTCTGCATCTGAATCATTAATAATTTCTCCTAACCACAAATTCTAATTTTTCTCTCAGAGATATAGATAAAATAATAGCATCAAAGCATATAAAAGCCAACCCTGATTCATGAGTTAACTGACATTAAATTATTAAATTAATTTTTCCATAATTTCTGCTAAACGCCAACTTTTAGTTTTAGCCAAAGGACGACATTGTTCAATGGATACCACATCACCTTCTTGACAAATATTGTTTTCGTCATGTGCATGATACTTTGTGGATCGAAGCATGTACTTTTGATAAAGAGGATGTTTAACTTGACGTTCTACCAATACAGTAATGGTTTTATCCATTTTGTTACTAATTACTCGACCGATTACCTTACGCGTAATTTTTTCCGCATACTCACTCATAGATTCGCCTTTTATTAATCTACCCGGTTTTTTCATTTAACACCGTTTTGACACGGGCAATATTACGGCGTACTGTCTTGAACTGATGATTTTTTGTAAATTGTTGATTTGATGCACGCTGCATGCGAAGATTAAAATGTTCTCGCAATAAAGCTAAAAGTTCAATATTTAACTCATCAGCACCTTTTTTTCTCAATTCTGAGGCATTCATCACATCACCGTCCGAATAACAAAAATAGTTTGTACCGGCAGTTTGGCCGCTGCTAAACGAAAAGCCTCACGAGCAATTTCTTCGCTTACTCCTTCCATCTCATAAAGCATCCTCCCTGGCTGAACTTGTGCAATCCAGAATTCCACGCCACCTTTCCCATTACCCATACGTACTTCAAGAGGTTTTTTGGTAATAGGTTTATCCGGAAAAATTCGAATCCACAACTTTCCACCACGTTTGACATGACGACTGACTGTACGCCGAGCAGCTTCAATTTGACGAGAAGTGAGCTGTCCCCACCCCAAAGATTTAAGCCCGTAAGCACCAAAGCTTACTTGATTTGCACTTGTAGCTACACCACGATTACGCAGTTTTTGCTGTTTGCGAAATTTAGTTCTTTTGGGCTGCAACATAATTAATAGCTCCGATCACCCCGTTGAGAGCGATCTCCACGGTCACCACGATGACTACCGCGTTCACCACGTGAACCCCGTTCACTACGCTCTCCTTTTTCACCACGCTCGCTTCGTTCACCACGCCCACTGGCCTGTTTTTCAGTGCTTATTTCTGTAATTCCATCTCTACTACCCAAAATTTCACCTTTAAAAATCCAAACTTTTACTCCGATTACGCCATAGGTTGTACGGGCTTCAGCAAGACCATAATCAACATCGGCACGAAAAGTATGTAATGGTACACGACCCTCGTGATACCATTCGCTTCGCGCAATTTCAGCACCATTAAGCCGCCCTGAAATACGTACCTTAATACCTAATCCGCCAATTCTCATTGCATTAGTTACAGCACGTTTCATAGCTCTGCGAAACATAATACGCTTTTCAAGCTGTTGCGCAATGCTTTCTGCTACTAATTGCGCATCTAGTTCCGCCTTACGAATTTCTTCAATTGAGACCCGCACAGGCATATTCATAATTTGTCCTAACTCTTTACGCAAGAATTCAATATCTTCGCCTTTTTTACCGATTACAATCCCTGGTCGAGCGGTATGAATAGTAACATGAGCATTGCGTGCTGGCCGTTCGATATAGATACGACTCACTGAAGCAGCTGCAAGTTTCTTACGAAGATAATCTCTAACTTTGATATCCATATTGAGATAATCTGGAAATTCTTTTGTATTAGCATACCACTTTGCATTCCAATCACGTACGATACCCAGACGAATGCCGATCGGATTAACTTTATGCCCCATGCTAACCCCAATTACTTATCAGCGACAGTCACAGTAATGTGACTAGTACGCTTCAGAATATGCGAGCCTCGACCCTTAGCGCGAGCGTGCATACGCTTGGCAATGGGGCCCCCATTGACCCAAATAGCTGATACTCGTAAATCATCAACATCAGCCCCTGCATTATGTTCAGCATTGGCAATAGCAGATTCTAATACTTTTTTAACGATACCTGCGGCTTTTTTGTTAGTAAATGCAAGAACATTAAGCGCACGCCCAACAGGTAAACCGCGAACTAAATCCGCAACTAAGCGAGTTTTTTGCGCTGAAATTCGTGCGTAACGCAATGTGGCTTTTGTTTCAGCCATGCCAGACCCCATCATTTTTTCTTGGTCTTTCTGTCCGCAGCATGTCCTTTAAAAACACGCGTCGCGGCAAATTCACCCAATTTATGGCCAATCATATTTTCGGTAATCATTACCGGCACATGTGCTCGACCGTTATGAATTGCAATAGTTAGCCCGATCATGTCAGGCACCACCATGGAACGACGCGACCATGTTTTAATAGGACGCTTGCTTCCAGAGGCGGTAACCCCCTCTACTTTCTTAGCCAAATGCAGATCGACAAATGGCCCTTTCTTAATGGAACGTGGCACTTTTCCGACCTCGCTTAACCCTATTTCCGATGACGTCGACGTACGATCATATTAGTTGTTCGTTTGTTGTGGCGAGTTTTATGACCCTTTGTAGGTTGACCCCATGGACTAACCGGGTGACGACCACCAGAAGTGCGCCCCTCACCACCGCCGTGTGGATGATCAACTGGATTCATAGCCACCCCACGAACTGTAGGTCGAATACCTCTCCAACGTTTAGCACCTGCCTTCCCCAACGAAGACAAAGAATGTTCCTCGTTGCCTACTTCACCAATTGTAGCTCGACACTCAGCGTGAACCTTACGTATTTCTCCAGAACGTAACCTTAATGTTACGTAAGCACCATCCCTAGCAATAAGTTGAGCCGATGCTCCTGCACTTCGAGCAAGTTGAGCTCCCTTACCCGGCTTCATTTCCACGCAGTGAATCAATGAACCTACCGGTACATTACGTAATGGTAAGCAATTACCTGGTTTAATCGATGCCTCGTTACCGGAAAGAATTTCATTTCCAACATTTACTCCCTTAGGAGCAATAATATAACGTCGCTCACCATCAATATAAAGAACCAATGCAAGATGAGCACTTCGGTTGGGATCATATTCTAAGCGTTCAACACGCCCTGGAACTCCATCCTTGTCTCGTTTAAAATCAACGAAACGGTAATGTTGACGTTGACCTCCACCCTGATGGCGTGTAGTAATGCGACCCTGATTATTGCGCCCCCCTTTTTTAATCTGACTTTCTACAAGTGGCTTAAAGGGACTACCTTTATGTAAATCAGGAGTTATTACCTGAACTACAAAACGACGCCCGGGCGAAGTAGGCTTTGCTTTGATGATGGTCATAATTAAAACCTTATCACTAATTGCATCAAAAGAAATGATCTTAAATAAAATTTCTAAACTTTATTAAAAAATAAAATTACGCTTAATTTTATCTTTATATTTTTAAATATTTTAGTATTAGGATTTGGAATCTAACATATCTATTGAGAAACCTGGCTGCAAAGACACATAGGCTTTTTTCCAATCGCTTCGCTTTCCCAATCTTCGTCCAAAACGCTTAATCTTACCTTTTACATTAACTGTTTGGACAGTATCTACTTTAACATTGAACAGTAACTCTACAGCATTTTTAATCTCCGACTTGTTCGCATCACATAAAACTCGAAACGTTGCCTGATTACTATTAGCATTCAGTTTTACTGTCTTTTCTGAAATACGTAGATATCGTAAGACTTTTATTAGCCGTTCCTGGTTCATGCGAGTCTCTCTTCAATTTGCCGTAAAGCACCTACAGTCATGAGTACCTTTTCAAACTTTACCAAACTCACCGGATCAACAACCCTGGCTTCGACAAGCCCCACACTGTGCAAATTGCGTGCAGCTAAATAGAGGTGCTCAGTTAAAGCATCAGTAATAATAAGCACATTTACTTTTTCTTTACCATGATCTTTACCGTGATCTTGATCATTACATCTGACTAATGGAGGAATAGTAGTAAATAAAGAGACAAGTTCTCGAGTTTTGGGCGTAACTGGCTGAAGCTCATCTACGACAATTAAACGATCTTGGCGAACTAACTCGGAAAGAATCGACCGCATCGCACCTCGATACATTTTACGATTAACTTTTTGTGTATGATCTTGAGGGCGAGCCGCAAAAGTTCTACCCCCGCCTCGCCATAATGGACTACGTGTCGTACCTGCACGGGCACGACCTGTACCTTTCTGACGCCACGGTTTACGGCCACCTCCACTAACTTCAGCACGTGTCTTTTGAGACTTGGTACCTGCTCGACTTGCAGCCAAATAAGCCGTAACAATTTGATGGATTAGAGGTTCATTGAATTTTTGAGTAAATATAACATCTGCTGCATTAATTACGGAGACCAGATTACCCTGATTAGCGTATAAAGATAATTCCATGGCCACCTCCTTAATTCTGAGCCTTAACAGCTGGTCGAACCACTAAATTCCCACCTCTGGATCCAGGAACTGCGCCCATCACCAATAATAAATTACGTTCCGTGTCCACCCTTACTACTTCCAAATTTTGGATAGTACATCGCGTATTCCCTAAATGTCCCGACATTTTTTTTCCTTTGAATACACGACCTGGAGTTTGACGCATACCGATAGAACCTGGAGCACGATGCGAGAGGGAGTTTCCATGCGTGGCATCGCCCATAGCAAAATGGTGACGCTTAATAGTACCAGCAAATCCTTTACCTAATGAAGTTCCCGTTACATCTACCTTTTGACCAATCTTAAAAATGTCCACCTTGACTTCAGCACATAAAACTAAACTTTGCCCTTCACCATCCGCAAGAAGAAATTCCCATAAACCACGCCCCGCTTCCACGCCCGCCTTGGCAAAATGACCTGCCATAGGTTTATTAACACGTGAAGGACGCCGCGTTCCGGTAGTTACTTGAAGTGCCCTGTAACCATCATTTTCAATAGTTTTGATTTGAGTTATCCGATTAGGCTCCGCTTCGATAACTGTTACAGGAATTGATGTTCCATCATCCTTAAATATACGAGTCATCCCGGACTTACGTCCAATAATACCAATAGTCACTTTATTATCCTCATCAAACACCAATTACGATTGACTGGTGTTGTAATAAAAAATTTAAAAAGTTAATTCAATCTAATCTGAACATCAACGCCAGCTGCCAGATTCAATTTCATCAAAGCATCTACAGTTTTATCAGTAGGATCAACAATATCCATTAATCGTTTATGAGTACGAATTTCATACTGATCTCGAGCATCTTTATCTACATGAGGAGAAACAAGCACAGTATAACGTTCCATTTTAGTCGGTAGCGGAATCGGACCTCTTACTTGGGCACCAGTACGACGTGCTGTTTCCACAATTTCCCGTGCTGAACGATCAATCAGTCGATGATCAAAACTTTTTAGCCGGATACGAATTTTTTGATTTGCCATAATTTACGCTCAGTCGATAATCTTAGCGACTACACCAGCACCGACGGTGCGCCCACCTTCACGAATGGCGAAACGCAATCCTTCTTCCATGGCAATCGGGGAAATCAATGAAACCGTCATCTGAATATTATCCCCTGGCATTACCATCTCTACGCCTTCTGGCAGATCGACCGCACCAGTCACGTCCGTAGTGCGAAAATAAAACTGCGGACGATACCCCTTGAAGAACGGAGTATGTCGTCCTCCTTCTTCTTTGGAAAGAACGTACACTTCGGCAAAAAATCTAGTATGCGGTGTGATTGAACTCGGTTTGGCAAGCACCTGTCCACGTTCTACATCATCGCGTTTGGTTCCACGCAACAACACACCAATGTTGTCCCCAGCCTCACCCTGATCAAGCAGCTTACGGAACATTTCCACACCGGTACAAATGGTTTTTATGGTCGGACGGATTCCGACGATCTCAACCTCGTCCCCAACCTTGACGATTCCTCGCTCGACCCGACCAGTTACCACTGTTCCGCGTCCAGATATGGTGAACACATCCTCAATCGGCATCAGAAACGGTTTGTCTATCGCTCGAATTGGTTGCGGAAAATAGGCATCCATCGCGTCTACCAGCTTTGTTATAGATCCCTCACCAATATCAGAATGATCCCCTTCTAATGCCTTAAGCGCTGAACCGATCACGATTGGCGTGTCATCGCCGGGAAACTGGTATTTATCAAGCAACTCTCGCACTTCCATTTCGACCAGTTCTAATAATTCGGCGTCATCTACCATGTCTGCCTTGTTCATGTAAACCACAATGTGGGGCACTCCCACTTGACGTGCAAGCAGGATATGCTCCCGTGTCTGTGGCATTGGGCCATCCGCCGCCGACACCACCAAGATCGCGCCATCCATTTGAGCCGCACCGGTAATCATGTTCTTGACGTAATCTGCATGACCCGGACAATCAACATGCGCGTAGTGACGCTTCCCAGACTGATACTCAACATGGGCCGTAGCGATAGTGATGCCCCTCGCTCTTTCTTCTGGAGCAGCATCAATTTGATCATAGGCCTTGTATTCCCCACCATAACGTGCGGCTAACACCTTGGTCATCGCCGCCGTCAATGTTGTCTTGCCATGGTCAACATGACCAATGGTGCCAACATTCATGTGGGGTTTGGTTCGCTGGAATTTCTCCTTAGACACCTGTCTACCTCTCTACCAGTCTCAAAAATTTTAAAAGCTAGTATATAATCTTGTTATTTCAACGAGCGGATTTTTTCTTGATTACCGCTTCGGCGATATTGTTAGGTGCTTCTAAATATTTACAAAATTCCATAGTATAAGTGGCGCGCCCCTGAGTAGCGGAACGTAAATCGGTCGCGTAACCAAACATTTCCGCGAGCGGCACCTCAGCACGGATAATTCGCCCTGCTGGAGCATCTTCCATTCCCTGTACCATGCCACGACGACGATTAAGATCACCCATCACATCTCCCATGTAATCTTCTGGGGTTACTACTTCTACCTTCATAATAGGTTCAAGTAATACTGGACGCGCTCGCTTGACTCCTTCCTTGAAACCCATTGATCCAGCAATTTTAAAGGCCATCTCGCTCGAATCGACGTCGTGATAAGAACCATCGAATAAGGTAACTTTCACATCAACCACAGGAAAGCCTGCGATGACACCGTTCTGCAATTGTTCTTGAATACCTTTATCTACCGCAGGAATATATTCCTTCGGAATTACTCCTCCTACAATCGCGTTAACAAACTCGTAACCTGTGCCCGCTTCCTTGGGTTCAAGGCGTAGCCAAACATGGCCATATTGACCGCGACCACCGGACTGACGAATAAATTTACCTTCTTGTTCGACATTACTACGAATGGTTTCTCTATATGCTACCTGTGGAGCACCTACATTACATTCCACGCTAAATTCACGCTTCATACGATCAACAATAATCTCTAGATGTAACTCACCCATGCCGGAGATGATAGTCTGACTTGATTCTTCATCAGTACGTACCCTGAAAGATGGATCTTCTGAAGCGAGTTTAGATAGGGCAATTCCCATTTTTTCTTGATCAGCCTTAGTCTTTGGTTCAGCCGCGACCGAAATGACAGGCTCTGGAAATTCCATCCGTTCCAAAGTAATAATCTGATCCATTGCGCACAATGTTTCACCAGTAGTGACATCCTTGAGACCTACAGCAGCAGCAATATCTCCCGCCCGTACTTCCTTAATTTCATCGCGCGTATTAGCATGCATTTGTAACAAACGTCCAATCCGTTCGCGTTTACTTTTAATTGGATTATAAACCGTTGAACCTGAATTAAGCACTCCAGAATAACAACGAAAAAAGGTCAATGTACCGACGTAAGGATCAGTCATAATCTTAAAAGCTAAAGCAGCGAATGGTTCGTCATCGGAGGCATTTCTAACAATCTCAGTACCAACAGAATCGTCAGCAATACCACGAATAGGCGGCTTATCAACCGGAGAAGGTAAATACTCAATGACAGCATCCAACAGCGCTTGAACGCCCTTATTTTTAAAGGCAGATCCACATAATACAGGAACAATCTCGCTCCGCAGAGTACGCACACGTAATCCAGTTTTGATTTCTTCGAGACTTAATTCTTTACCTTCCAGATACTTTTCCATTGTCTCGTCTGAAGCATCAGCAGCAGCTTCAACCAGTTTTTCCCGCCATTCCTGGCACATGGCCTTCATAGTAAGCGGAATATCCTCTTCACTGTAAATCGTTCCTTGAGTAGAGTCATCCCAATAAATAGCTTTCATTGCAACAAGATCAATAACTCCTTTGAATGTTTCTTCGGCACCAATAGGAAGCTGCAATGGAACAGGAACAGCGCCCAATCTACTTTTTATCTGGGTTACTACCCTCAAAAAATTAGCACCCGCTCGATCCATCTTGTTAACAAATGCGAGCCGTGGAACTCCATATTTGTTTGCTTGACGCCATACAGTTTCAGATTGTGGCTCAACACCACCCACAGCGCAAAACAACGCACATGCTCCATCCAGAACCCGCAAAGATCGTTCTACTTCAATAGTGAAGTCAACATGACCTGGAGTATCGATAATATTAATTCGATACTCTGAAAATTGCTTACGCATTCCACTCCAAAAACAGGTAGTGGCAGCAGAGGTGATGGTTATTCCTCGCTCTTGTTCCTGAACCATCCAGTCCATAGTGGCAGCACCATCATGAACTTCTCCCATTTTGTGAGAGACTCCCGTATAGAACAGAATACGTTCAGTTGCGGTAGTTTTACCGGCATCAATATGAGCCATGATACCGATATTTCGGTAACGCTCGATAGGCGTTTTACGTGGCACGGCAGACCTCGTCGTAATTCGGTCGCTGAATTACCAGCGATAATGAGCAAATGCCTTATTAGCATCCGCCATACGGTGGGTGTCTTCACGTTTTTTCACGGCCGTGCCCTTGCCATCATAGGCTTCCAGGATCTCTCCAGCCAAACGCATTCCCATGGATTTTTCCCCACGCTTACGAGCCGCTTCCACTAGCCAGCGCATCGCAAGTGCGGTACGACGTACCAGACGAACTTCAACAGGTACTTGATAAGTTGCGCCACCAACGCGTCGAGATTTAACCTCGACCGCTGGACGAACGTTGTCCAGTGCCTTGCTGAAAATTTCCAGCGGATCGCTGCTACGCTTGGTCTGAAGTTGGGTAAGCGCTCCATAAACAATCCGTTCGGCCACTGACTTTTTACCACGTTTCATAACAACATTGATAAATTTAGCCAGAGTCTCATTCCCGTATTTAGGGTCTGGGAGGATTATGCGCTTTTCAGCAATTCTTCTTCTAGGCATGGTTGTACCTGATGCAATTTTAATAATTTACTTTTTATATTCTGTGGTGATTTACCGTCAATAAATAATAATTACTATTTTTTATTCTAAAAAATAAACTTACGATTTTGGCCGTTTAGCACCATATTTCGAACGTCCTTGGCGACGAGCATTAACTCCAGAAGTATCCAGGCTACCACGCACTACATGATAACGTACCCCGGGTAGATCCTTAACGCGTCCACCACGGATCAATACCACTGAATGTTCTTGAAGATTATGACCCTCTCCACCAATATAGGTAGTTACTTCCATACCATTTGTAAGACGCACACGTGCCACTTTACGCAATGCCGAGTTCGGCTTTTTAGGTGTGGTCGTATAAACACGAGTACATACACCGCGCTTCTGCGGGCAACCATCAAGAGCAGGAACACTACTTTTTTCTTGCTGTCTTACTCGTGGTTTACGTACCAACTGATTTGTCGTTGCCATTGATTGAATATCTCCAACCTAATCGAATGCTGACCCGACCTAACAACGGACGAACCGCGCATAGCGGTAAAAACTAATTCCCTTACATAAAATGGCAGACCCAAAACGTCTGGGTCTGCCAAAGATCTATAATTCTAGCGATCTCTTCACTCAGTCGTCAATAGGTAAGCAGGGCAATCGCGCTATCTACCCCCTTAGAGTGTGTACAAAAACTACCACCTTGCGAATCAGCATCCTAACTCGTATGGATACAGATAAGAAACAATAACAAGGATTTCATCTTGTAATTATACTTTAATAATCAAATCGTTAGTTTTTATACAGCCTCTTAGACAACAAAAGAAAGGATGAAAAATCAAGTGATTTTTTATCATCGATCGCAATCATATGAATTTTTGTGGTCCATCCACCACATGTTTTACCGATCGATTGTGGACCACTACTTTTTAACGCACCGGTACCATTGGGATGTACTTTAATAATTGTACTAGGGCCTGTTAACACTAACTGAACATATCTAAAATTAGGCCAAAAGTGATAA
>CAUYTW010000067.1 GCA_963575715.1 Gammaproteobacteria bacterium
GCGAATTATCTTTAATTTTGCGCATAAACACTTATGTGCTCTTTTTAGGAAGCAGAGTTAACGAGATAATTCTTGACAAGAGTTAAATCAATCATTAAGATTAGTACTCTTTAATTGCGGGGTGGAGCAGTCTGGCAGCTCGTCGGGCTCATAACCCGAAGGTCATAGGTTCAAATCCTGTCCCCGCTACCAATTAAATATCCAATGACATGCAAGTATTTTCTAAGCCCGCGTTTACGCGGGCTTTTTTTTGCTTGATATCTGATCAAAAATTAAGAGCGTTAATCTGTTCCGTTGATGAGATAGTCAAGAACCCCACGGCTAAAGCCGGGGTGGCTCTCTCGCAGGCATCTGGTGATCACGATCAAAATCTTGCCGATGCCGCCTCAAATTTGAACGGGACGGTCGTTCGGGTCGATTGCATTTAGCGCGCATCCGTGTTTCAGCCGCAGCCACCGAGGCACGGGTACTTGTTAGCGATTCCGTCTCGATTTCATGATGACGAATCGCTTCTTCGCATTCCGCCTTAGAAAAGGTTGGTTCACTCGTGTTTCGGGTTATTTCCGATGGAAGAGGATGTTCTCGATTATAAGCACGCATTTCTTCCAGACGAAGCAAGCCTTGATCCCGAGTCTCAACGGGCGTTGGAGTATAATTTTTTGTCTCCATCAACTGATGATCAGGAGAGGGTGGATTGGGGCTATCGCTAAAGGTGATATGGCCGGCTTTATCAACCCAACGGTAGAATTGCTCGGAATGCGCTGAAAATAAACATAGCTCTAAGAA
Organism: Gammaproteobacteria bacterium; assembly: GCA_963575715.1. Lineage (NCBI taxonomy): Bacteria > Pseudomonadati > Pseudomonadota > Gammaproteobacteria > Gammaproteobacteria bacterium. Next base: position 787 of record CAUYTW010000067.1, read on the forward strand.
TAAAAAAAGCATGCTGGCCACTATCGCTTTTCTGGATCGCATCACGGTACCCTCGCTTTATCTTTATTGGCAAAATCAACGGAAGATATCATCCAAATTCGGCGCAGAAACCTCGGCTTTAGCCGTGCAGAGGAAGCGCCATCCTCCTTTCAGGGGGATTAGTTAAATTTGACAACGATACATAAGCATCGTTATCCTTTTTGGTAACCTCCTCATTTACGAGGAGATAATCCACCGACCTCAATCTGTCGATGGCTTTATCATCCGGCAGATGAGGTCGGATGTGGATTGAAACATGCAAATTGAGACGCTCTTTAGCGCTGATAAAAAACCCCTAACTCAAATTCCTACTTTGACGATTGTTTTATTCTATGCGACCTTTGCCGCGTTCTGGATTTTAATTTCTGACAAAGCTGTGGCATGGTTGTTCAATGACCCGGCGCGAATTGCCCTGGCGAGCATTTTCAAGGATTGGGTCGCTGTTGTCGTTACTGCGTTGATGCTGTATCGCATAATGCAGCGTCGACTTGAGGAACCCGACGTACCCACACTGGATTTTCGTCCGCTGGTGGTTCCCCTAGTACTGATTACCCTAGCAATTACCGCGCTGACCGGCGGCGGCATTTTATACACCTTTGAACAGCAAAGGGACAAGGAAATTTCTCGGCTCCAGACCATTGCCAATCTTAAAGTTCGCCAAATTGCCGACTGGTTTGGCGAGCGTCATGATAGTGCTGATTCCACGACGATTACCAATTTTTGGATCGAAGTTTCACGCCAATGGCACACCATTGACAATTCGGCGAATCCAGATCTACTCAATCATCTATTTAAAAATTTTCCCTCTCTTCAAACCTGGCCTGGCCCGACCAAGGGCGAGATCGAACTATTCCGGCGTGACGACAACGAAGTTTTATATCTTAATAAATTGCGCCATCAAGCTGATGCGCCGTTGAAGCTGCGCTTACCGCTCACGAAAAAAAAATTACTTGCAGCGCAGGTGTTGCGTGGAGAAACTCAAGAAGAAATCCCGGTGGTGGGAGTCGATTATCGGGATATACCGACGATTGGCGTGATGCGTCCCATTCCGGGCACTGATTGGTTTTTGTTGGCGACATTGGAACGGTCGAAACTCTATGCCGTTACCCTCGGAGATGCCTTTTGGATTGCGACAATTGGCATGTTAGTTCTATCAATGGCCATCGCAGGAGTGTTGCTGTTCTATCAAAATCATCAGTCGGTTGTTTTTCGGCGCGAACATGCGATTCAATCGGAACGAACACGCGCATTGCAACTACTCAACGCCATCGCCGAAGGATCCACTGATCCTATTTCGGCCAAGGATACCGAGGGCCAATTTTTACTGTTCAACCGCGAAGCCGCGCGACTTATCGGTTGTCAGCCAGAAGACGTGCTAGGCCAAGACGCTTCGGCAATTTTTCCCCCCGAACAGGCAGAGCGCATCAAACTTGACGACCAAAGAGTAATGGCGGCAAATCAAGTTCTCAGTTTTCAGGAAGAACTGACCACAGTTGCTGGAAAACGGATCTTTCTCTCCACAAAGGGACCGCTCCATGATGCCAACGATAAGGTCATTGGAATATTTAGCATCTCGCGTGATATCACGGCGCGTAAAACTGCGGAGGATCAATTACGCAAACTTTCCCTAGCCGTTGAGCAAAGCCCGGAAAGCATTGTCATTACCGATCTTGACGCCCGCATTGAATATGTCAACGAAGCTTTTGTGCGTAGTACTGGTTATACCCGTGCAGAGGTTATTGGTCAGAATCCACGAATCCTTAAATCCGGTAAGACCCCGCTGGAAACGTTTACCTCCCTTTGGTGGACATTAACCAATGGCCAGCCCTGGAAAGGCGAAATTTATAATCAACGCAAGGATGGCAGCGAATTTGTGGAATTCGCCATCATTATTCCTATCCGCCAGCCTGACGGAAGAATTACCCACTATGTAGCGGTTAAGGAAGACATTACCGAAAAAAAACGCCTGGCCGACGAACTGGATCGACACCGTCATCATTTGGAAGACTTGGTTGAAAGTCGTACCTTGGCGCTCGCTGAAGCCTTGGAAAGGGCGGAAGCCGCCAATCAGGCGAAAAGCATCTTTCTGGCAAACATGAGCCACGAAATTCGTACACCCATGAATGCTATTTTGGGCCTGACTCACCTTTTGCAACAGGAGAATCCTCGACCTGAACAATCCGAACGTTTAAATAAAATCGCCGCCGCTGCTCAACATCTTCTTTCTATCATTAATAATATTCTTGATCTTTCTAAGATTGAGGCCGGTCGTTTAGAATTAGATGAAACTGACTTTACCCTCGCTTCCATTTTGGACTATGTTTATTCGCTCATTGCCGATGCTGCGAAATCCAAGGGACTTAATCTCATGGTGGAGGTTGATAAACCGTATCTTCGATTATGGGGTGATCCAACCCGTTTACGTCAAGCATTACTAAATTACGCCGGCAATGCAATTAAATTTACTGGACAAGGGAGTATTACCCTGTCAGCGCGCTTGCTAAAAGAAGAAAATAATCAATTTTTGATCCTTTTTGGAGTACGCGATACCGGTATCGGTATCTCCGCTGGGAAACTATCGAAACTGTTCGAGGCATTTGAACAGGGCGACGCTTCAACGACTCGTAAATATGGTGGAACTGGTCTAGGACTGACCATTACGCGGCATTTGGCAAATTTAATGGGAGGAGAAACAGGAGTAGAAAGCACTCCAGACCAAGGGAGTTTTTTTTGGTTCACCGCCCGTTTTAGACAGGGACAAGAGCCAGCCGCAGACTCAGCCGTGCGCGGAAAAGTCGAAATCCAGCTGCGCCAACGTACCCTGGTTAATTTACAAGTTGATTCCTTCAAACCTGAGTGCATTACTTTTACCGAAAAAAAAATCAATCTTACCAACAAAAATGATAAATACCGACTGCTATTGGTGGAAGATAATGCTGTCAATCGTGAAGTAGCCCTGGATTTATTGCACGCGGTGAATCTCATGATCGATACTGCAGAAAATGGTTGTCGGGCTGTGGAAAAATTCCAGACTGGTGTTTATGATTTAATTTTGATGGACATGCAAATGCCAGAAATGGACGGTTTGGAGGCTACCCGAATCATTCGGTCTCTTCCTTCTGGAACAGAAATACCTATTATCGCTATGACCGCCAATGCTTTTGAAGAAGATCGTCGCGCCTGCGCAAAGGCGGGAATGAATGATTTCGTCGCTAAACCCGTGGACCCGGAGGCACTCTATACCGCATTGATTAAATGGCTACCAATTGAAATTCCGGCTCAATCGCAGCTTGAAGAAAAAGATGTCGCCTGGCGTAAGCGTTTAGCGACAGTTCCGGGGCTGGATTTGGATCATGGTTTGTATATCGTGCGTGGTAAAATGGATACCTATTTGCGATTACTCAAAATGTTTATCGAACGCCACGGACAAGACATTCAACATCTACAAAATCGATTAGCGGCTAACGATATTTCTGAAGTTAAGCAATTCGCCCACACCTTAAAGGGTGCTGCTGGCAATCTGGGCGCAAAAACTATATATGAATCCGCCTGCGCGCTGTACGCTTCAATTTGTCAAAGTAAGGATAAAACTGAAATTAACCGTTACAGTGAAGCACTGGTCAATGATTTTCCGAAGTTCATTTCCGCGCTTCAGGCCGCGATAACTCCAGGAATACTTTCCAAAATCGTTCCCTTATCGAATTCTGCAGATAAAATACCATTACTAGGATTGATTGAACGATTAAAAAATATGCTGGAACAAGGAGATATGGCGGCTACCGAGTTGGCACGGGAAAATGCGGTGCTGCTATGCGCTAATTTAGGCACGACAGGAGAAGCCATACTGCGATATATCGAAGTGTTTGATTATGAGGAGGCGTTAGTCATACTAAAAAATATAGCTAATAACTACCAAAATTCATAAATCCTCGGTGTGAAAATCCGTCGATCTCGTAAGGTCGCTGGGTTTTTGACGGATAAATCAGGCAAAATAATCTACTAGTCCCCGACTTGATCTTTTTTCTAAAAGGGGCTTTTCAGTTAATACATTAGTACGATGAATATCGTTTCGTAATGATTCCTGCTGTTTCCACCATCTTCCCGTGGCATTTCCCGATCCTTGCTGATGCACGCCAGCCCCGGCAAGCTGGAGACCTTGCGCCTCTAGCATCTCCCTGAGTTGCGGCAAAGCGTTTTGAATAGCTTCTCGAACCATTGAATGGGGTGTAGTGAAGCTCACTAACGTCTGGCCGTCCTTTATTTCAATATGAAGATCAATAGGGCCAAGATGAGCAGGCGTTATTTGCAACTCAGCTCGCTGGATTTGATGTTGGCTTACCCAACTCACACGTTGAGCCAGATCTGTTTCCCAGTTTGGGGCGCCTAATACGATGGGAACATCCGGTGATTGTCCGACACTTTTACTTATATTTATGGATGGCGCGATGAATGATGTCGTTGGTGGCGTTGAATCCTTGACGCTGAGAATCTCCGCTAACGGTTGGGGTGTCGATTTTTCGGCGATGCCAAACAATTCTGCGAAATCCTGCTCTGATGATACGACTTGTTCTGCAGCCACGTCCGTACTTTCTCCAGGTAGGGTAAATACTCCTTTGGAAAAATTGGAGGGATCGATGATGATAGGTAAAACACCATCATCTTTCGGTACGGGCGTGGTAGTGAGAGATTGGTTCAATTGAAAGATTTCCGTATCGACTTCCAATCCGTTGAACAAACGTTGTGTTGACTGTGACAATCCTGGCAAAGCCGTGGATGTTTGAGGGATGGTATTAGCCTCAAGGATAGGAATTTCTCCAGAGGTGAGCCTTGTCGCCTCAGTAGCCTTTACGGAATTATCCAATGCCAATAATTTGCTACGCATGTTAGAAATAAGCGGATCAAATGCAGTAATTTCGTTTTCATTATTCCCTTGAATATTTTCCACCGTCTTGAGCACTGAAGCTGGTCGGGTATCAACGGAAACAGGTTTAGCTGCTTCGGTAGATTTTATAGAATTTTTCAATACTGATAATTTGTCACGAATATCGAAAATAAGTTGATTATTATTAATATTATTATTTTGATTAGCAGAAGGAATGATTTTTTCATTGATAGATTTTACGGAATTTTCCAATACTGATAATTTGTTACGAATATCGGAAATAAGTTGATTATTATTAATATTATTACTTTTATTAGCAGAGGGAATGATTTTTTCATTATTCCCGTGAACATTTTCCACCGTCCTGAGCACTAAAGCTGCTCCAGCATCAATGGAAACGGGTTTAGTTGCATCGATAGATTTTACGGAATTTTTTAATATTGATAATTTTTCAAGAATATCGGAAATAAGTTGATTATTATTAGTATTATTACTTTTATTAGTAGAGGGAATAACTTTTTCATTATTCCCATGAACATTTTCCGTCGTTTTGAGCACTGGAGCCGCTCCGGCACCAGCAGCTGTAGGTTTTGCCGCCTCAGTGGATTTTACGGAATTTTCCAATACTGATAATTTTTCAAAAATATCGGAAATAAGTTGATTAGTATTATTTTGATTAGCAGAGAGAATGATTTTTTCATTATTTCCGTGAACATTTTCCACCGTCCTGAGCACTAAAGCTGCTCCAGCATCAATGGAAA
>CAUYTW010000068.1 GCA_963575715.1 Gammaproteobacteria bacterium
AAGAAATGGCCCTCAATCCATTGGCAAAACATGTGGCGGACATACAACAAAAATTGGTAGTGCCCCAATCTATAGGATTTCATGAGAGGTTATCCATTTTGATTGACAGGAAGCGTGGCATTATAGTGATGGATAAAGTACCAAATTGCCCCAATATGATTGGCTAATTTTTTTGAAAATGACAATGCTTTTCTCACTAATCTCGAAATTCGCTGACGGATGGTGCAATTGAATCTTTCAATAAGGAAAGATTGAAGGAAAGATTGAAAATCTCGAATATCTCATCAAAAAACGTTTTGGCACTTTATCCGATGAGACTCATAAGCATCTGGATGGTGCTACACTCGAACAAATTGATATCTGGTTTGAGCGTAGCTTGAATGCGGTGGATGTGGAAAGCATATTTAAAACACATTGATTGATGATTTAACCATGTCCCCTCAGTTAAACAGAATTGAGGGATTCGAGAGCCACATTTTGGCCATCTGAAATGTCCCCTATTCCCACCTGAGCCAAGACAGGCGGGTCTTCATTCTATTTTTCATTTGTCAATCAGTTCATTGGCAATCAGTTCAGCTTGCTTAAGAACCGTTTCCGTTGCCAGCATTTGCATATCCGGCGGATAACCATATTGCCGCAAAATACGCTTTATGATGACTTTCAGCTTTGCTTTGACACTCTCTTTTATAGTCCAGTCAATAGAAGCGTTCTCTCTTACTTTTTCATAAAGAACCACGGCAAGTTCCCGGAGCTTGTCTTTTTCCATTAATTGCTTTGCACTGTCATTATTGGCAATTGCCGTGTAGAAAGCGTATTCATACTCAGACAAGCCCATTTCCTGAGGCTCTTTATCCATTTCGCGGATTTCTTTGGAGAGATTGATTAATTCTTCAATCACTTCTGCGGCGGTCAGAATTTTGTTTTGGTACTTCTTGATGGAGTTTTCAAGCATTTCCATAAGCGATCGGCTTTGAATCAGGTTCTTTTTGGTTCGTCCCTTGATTTCGTCATTCAAGAGCTTTTTCAAGACTTCAAGAGCGATGTTCTTGTGCTCCATATTCTTGACTTCGAGCAGGAAGTCTTCGGAGAGAATGGAAATGTCTGGCTTCTTTATGCCAGCAGCGTCGAAGATATCGATGACTTTTTCGGTAACCAAGGCTTTATCTATCACTTGCCGGATGGCCGTTTCTACCTCCTCATCGGTTTTTCCGGTGCCAGTGCTGTCGAATTTTACCAGACGAGATTTCACTGCTTGGAAAAAAGCCACTTCATCCTTGGCGTCCATCGCCTGGTCATGCGGAATAGCAATGGCGAAGGCTTGGGACAGGGCGGAAACTTCGTCGATGAAACGTTTCTTGCCATTTTCCTGACCGAGAATATGTTCTTCGGCACTGAGAATCAAAGACAGTTTTTTGCCAGTATCCGCTTCGAAATAGTGTTCATAAGAGAAGCCGTGGAACATTTGCGCGACGACTTCGATTTTTTCAAGCATCCACTGCACGGCTTGTTCCTGGGTTGTGGCCGGGTCGCCCTTGCCGCCTGCGTCAGAATAGAACGACAGCGCCTTTTTCAGATCTGAGGCAATGCCCAGATAGTCAACGATCAAGCCGCCGGTTTTGTCTTTGTAGACGCGGTTGACGCGAGCGATGGCCTGCATCAGGTTGTGGCCCTTCATCGGTTTATCAATGTACAGGGTGTGCAGCGAAGGAACGTCAAATCCGGTGAGCCACATATCGCGGACAATGACCAGTTTCAATTCATCATCAGGGTTCTTCATGCGGTCGGCCAAGGCACGCCGCTGTTCTTTGGTGCTGTGATGTTGTGAAATCTCTGGCCCATCTGAAGAGGAAGAGGTCATCACGACTTTGATCGCGCCTTTCTTCATCTCGTGGGAATGCCACTCAGGCTTGATGGCGATGATCTCTTTGTAGAGTTCGGCGGCAATCCGGCGGCTCATGGTGACGATCATTCCCTTGCCGTCAATGGCCGATTGCCGGTTCTCAAAGTGGGTAATGATGTCGCGGGCTACCTGCTTGATTCGGTCGGCACTGCCGATGAGGGCTTCGAGCTGGGTCCACTTGGCCTTGGCCTTCTGCGTTTCGGAAAGTCCATCCGGGTCCAGTTCATCATCCAGATCCTTGATGAGCTTTTTGCCTTCATCACTCAGGATGATTTTGGCAAGGCGACTTTCGTAGTAGATGCGGACGGTGGCTCCATCCCGCACGGCCTGGGCAATGTCGTAGACATCGACATAGTTGCCGAAAACGGCAGGCGTGTTGACGTCGGTGTTTTCAATCGGGGTGCCGGTAAAGCCCAGATAAGTCGCGTTAGGCAGGGCATCGCGCATGTACTTGGCAAAACCGTAGACGACCTTTTTGCCGATGACATTGCCGCTTGCGTCCTTGTCGTCGATGGTTTTGGGCTTGAAGCCATATTGGGTACGGTGGGCTTCGTCGGCAATGACGATGATGTTGGTACGGTCGGATAGCTTCTCGTAAACATTGCCCTCATCGGGCTGGAACTTCTGAATGGTGGTGAACACGACGCCGCCCGATGCCACCTTGAGGAGTTCCTTGAGCTGGTCGCGCTTTTCGGCCTGCACCGGTTCCTGTCGCAAGAGTTGCTTGGAGGCGGCAAAGGTATCAAAAAGCTGGTCGTCGAGGTCGTTGCGGTCGGTAATGACCAGTACGGTCGGGTTGTCCATGGCCAGGACAATTTTACCGGTATAGAACACCATGGAAAGGGATTTGCCCGAGCCTTGGGTGTGCCACACCACGCCGCTTTTTTTATCACCGAAAGCTTGGCTTTTTACTCCGGCCACGCCGTAACTTTCCGGGTTTGCCCGAACCATCATGGCAGAAGAATCGGTCCTTGCCTTTTTCACAAATCCTGAAGCCCGCAGGGTCGATTCCACGGCGCGGTTCACTGCAAAATACTGGTGATAGGCCGCGAGCTTCTTGACCGTCTGAATCGTGATGATGCCGGTGTTTTGGTCTTCTTTCCTGGATTTTTCAAACACAATGAAGTGGCGCACCAGGTCAAGCAAGGTGGACTTGTTCAGCATCCCCTGAATGAGGATTTCCAGTTGACTGACCAGGTGGGAAGCCTCGACCTTGCCGTCGGCGGTTTTCCAGGCCATGAAGCGGCTGAATCCTGCCGAAAGAGTCCCGGCCTTGGCCTCCAGTCCATCGGAGATGACCAGAAAACCGTTGTAGGGAAACAGGGACGGAATCGCTTGCTTGTAGGTTTGCAACTGCTTGAAGGCCGAGTGAATCGTGGCGTTTTCATCGGCAGGATTCTTGAGTTCAATGACGACCAGGGGCAGACCGTTGACAAAGAGAATCACATCGGGGCGTTTGTTGACGTGGTTCTCGATGATGGTGAACTGATTGATCACCACAAAATCGTTGTTTTCGGGTTCGTGAAAATCCACCAGCCACACCAGATCGCCTCGGGTCTGTCCGTCCTTTTGATAGGTGACCTTGATGCCCTCGGTGAGCAGGCGGTGAAAAGCCTCATTGTTGGCAATCAACTCGGGCGAGATCAAGCGTTGGATCTGCTTGATGGCGTCTTCCCGCGCATCGGCGGGAACCGTGGGATTGATGCGGGCGACGGCGGTTTTCAGTTTTTCCAAGAACAGAACATCTTCAAAGGAAGTGCGCTCGGGCGTGTCACTGTCGGGGGCGATGGATGGGCCGTAAATGTACTGGTAGCCTTGTCTTTCCAACAATGCGATGGCAAAAGACTCAATATCGGACTCCATTAGACGAGGCATTTAGTTTTTACCGTTAATTAAATTAATAATAACTTTGACGATAGTTTCTTTTTCTTCCGGCTTGCTTTCAGCAATTAATAAGGTAAATGCCACCAGTGCATTATCCGCAATACGTTTTTCACCGTCGGTATTATATAAATAATTATGACGCTCTAAAAACCAGACAAACACGGCGGCGGCAATGCGTTTATTGCCATCGGAAAACGAATGATTTTTAACGATAAAATACAATAAATTCGCCGCTTTCTCTTCAATGCTTGGATAAAGTTCGCTACCAGCAAAGGTTTGATAAATCGTCGCTAATGAACTTTTAAATGAATCATCTTTTTCATTACCAAATAACTCACTTAAATTTTCTTTTGCTTTCCATAATTTAATTTGCTTAATCGCATCTTCATAATCAATTTTTGGATAATCTGAATCTTGCGTGCTTTCAATAATTAAGCGTTGATGGTCATAATTATCTAACACCATTAAAGCATGACTATAGTTTTCTAAAATCGTAAAAATACCGCGCGTTTCATCATTAGATAAATCCTTTTGTTGAATTAACCGGGCTGATAACGATAATGCGCGTTTTAAATCCTTTAATTTATCTTGCTGGGCTTTGAGTTTTTCTTCATTTAGGGCGTAGCCTTGGATTAAATATTGCTTGAGAATGTTATTTGCCCAAATGCGAAATTGTGTGCCTTTTTTAGAATTGACACGATAACCTACTGAGATAATGGCATCGAGGTTATAAACATTAATGTTTCTTTTAACCTGCCTTTTGCCCTCTTGTTGAACTACCGAGGATTTCTCGGTAGTTGCTGATTCATCCAACTCGCCAGATTGATAAATATTCTTGAGGTGCAAGCCAATCGTGTCACTATCTTTATCAAATAAAGTCGCCATTTGTGCTTGCGATAACCAAATGGTTTCAGCGCGTAACTGCACGGCAACCTGTACTTGATTGCCGTCTGTTGTATAAATAACGATGGTGTTATCGTTGTTTTCTGTTAAGTATTTTACTGGCATTTTATTCTCACTTCACCGCTCATTAGTTTGGGAAGGAGGGTGTCGCGGAGGGTTTCGAGGGTGCGGATTTGTTTTTGGTTCCAAGTGATTTTGGAAAATAGCTTTTCAGCGACCGATTCAAATTTTAACATTAAAATCCTTGGTGGAATCGCTGTTTCCTGAGCATGAACATGATTTCTATTGAGCGTAGGTACTGAAGATCCGGCATTGTATCCGTGCAGGTCAAGTGTTGATAAAATGAAATAACTATACAATGGCGTTCCGGCTAAAAAGGTCTTTATGTAAAGTGAAGTGTTAAGTGGCCAAAAATCATCTCTAATATAATAAACTCCACCAATCAAACCACTTCTTCCTGTGACAATACCAGGTCCTTTCACTTTGTATTCAGAATGCGTACCAGTAATTCCACTTGAGGACACAATCGGAATATTTCCTTCGATTCTATCCTGGATTGGCAAATCATATCCTCTTTGAAGAATAAACAGATCACTGATTTTACCTTCCTCCCACCCCTCATCCGCCTCTACCACAAACCACTGCCGGAACAGCGTCTCGGCCATGGCTTCCAGGGTCTTGTTCTGGCGGTGCAGCAGGTCGATCTTGTCGTCGAGGCTGGAAAGTACGGCGGCAATGGCGCGTTGTTCGGGGAGGGGGGGGAGGAGGATCGGTAACGCCCTTAGTACAGTAAGGTTAATCAATGGAATCGTTGAACCGGTATCACTATTCACAATTGTTTCGGAAATGACGGGAGAAGCAAACCAATAATACGCGAAAAGTGGTTCGGCTTTCCCTTCATCAAGAGTGACCCTTAGTTGCTTGTTGGAAATGATATAGCGTCCGAACCTTTCACGACCAGTCAAGATTGCAACTTGCCCGATAGTTCCTGCGGCAGTGAATATCAAGTCGTTCTTCTGTGCCCATGCCCTCAGTTCGTTGGCTTTGTCTTCACTGACAAAAACGAAGTCTTCATCTTTGAACTTTACGCCAATGTCTAGGGAGAGATTGTTCCCGCGAATAACCGGAACGCCAGTAGTAGTGAAATACTTGCTGCTGATATTTGAACCAAATGGACCAGAAATTATCGCACCTTTGAACGATGCTGCAATTGATCCAAGAGTTTCAGTTTTCCACTTGTTCATACAGCTTCCTTCCCCCAACTTGAGGTCACAAATTGTGACCTCAAGATTTTCGGAAACCTGAAACATGAATTCAGGTAGGGAAAGCGCTCGATATTTCTTTTGACGGCCTGGTTTAAGACTTTTGTTTCTACGCCGTACAGTTCGGCCAGTTCCTCGTCGAGCATGACCTGAACCCCGCGCAGGGCATAAATGCGCTTTTGAATGTCGTTCGCAATAATAATTGAACTGTCGCTCATACCAATTTCACCTTCGCCAGGTTCTCCAATATCGCCTGATTGAGCTTCGTCTCTTCTGCAAGCTGTGCCTCAAACTCAGCCTTGAGTCCGGTAAAGCGCTCGTTAAAATCAAAATCATCCTCATCGTCGGGCAAACCCACATACCGCCCCGGCGTGAGCACATAGTCCAGTTCCTTCACCC
>CAUYTW010000069.1 GCA_963575715.1 Gammaproteobacteria bacterium
AATTATCCTTAATTTGAGTACATAAACACTTATGTGCTCATTTTAGGAAGCAGTACAATCATTTTGAAAATATTCTTTCAAAATGTCACAACCTCTACTGAGGCTAATTAACCAAATATTCTTACAGGCCACTCCACAAACCCCTCGATCCCGATGGGTCGAGGGATGATTGATCAATAGTTTTTTTGATTATATCGACAACACGTCGCTTGCCTTCGAAAAGATTTTTGACCAACATGCGTTGCTGCATCAAAATACGTTTTTCCTGATTTTCAACCAGATCTGCTAGGACGCGGAGGATTTCGCCGGAGCGAAGTGACCAGCCACCACCTAAATTAATAAATCCATTCGAGGCATTAGCGAAGTAATGAGATAACTCCCTTTCATTCTGACAGATCACCACAGTAGGGACACCTAAGGAAGCCATCTCGTATACGGTCCTACCTCCTGATGTGAATGAAATATCAGCACGATTCATGAATTCCGAAATTAGCCGAGGATTCCGATGAAGTTCGATGCCTGGAAAGTCGGAACTCTCTAGACCGTGTTGATAGCCGAGACCCAAGATAACCGTCATGTTAATCTTTTTAGATACGCAAAAGGCGTAGATTTCTTTAAGCGTTGCGCGTGTCAGATTCAAAGGATCGGTTCCTCCAAAACTAATCAGAACTTCCTCGACCAAGTTGGAAACAGGTCGGGGCTTTCTGAGCCGAAACTCATCCCTCAAACAAAAGTATTCGTGACCAGAAAAGACATTCTTTGCGATTTCATGCTCTGGATACAATTCATTGAATACCAGATCCGCGCGTGCCAGCCCTTCGCCTAAGTCTTCAAAATTTATGACGGTACAGCCATTATTCTTTAGGGTAGTGATATAGTCTAAATGGGTATCGAGAATATCATTGATAACCACCGTGGGTGCAAGCCGCAAAATCGCGTCAACAAGCGATTCGTCGGATGCCTGTCGATGGCACGGAAAATGAGTTTCCCGGATTTTTTCATAGGCAAGATCGCTATTCAAAATAGTTAGAAATTCCACGGAATGTTCTGGAAATTCATGTGCAAGAATCAACGATCGATAGACATGACCCATTCCTAACTGCTGATTTCCCAAAACGACAAAGAGGATTTTCTTTTTCTTTAGAAGCAACTCGCACAGATTCCAATCTTCATAGCTATCAATATCAATGGCTTCCCTTGGTGATAGCTCATGCAGGGTTACCCTGGGTCCCATACGTGAAGTTGGGGTTATAAATTGATATCTTGTAAGGAAAAAACCCCCTGTTTCCTTGAAAACTCTGGGTAAAAGTTGGCGATTGACTCGCTTCTCATAATTTGGTTTGAATGAGTCTCCCTCTTTGCGCCACGTAAGGTGTGAATCATTGACGGCGGAAAGAATCGAATCAATTTCTGGATCACTGGCCAGGCGATCCAGGGCGGCGTCAAAACTCGCAGTAAGAAGAACCGGTGAAGTCGGCTGAACCGTGGCTACGATATCGTACTCGAAACCCTCAGCCGCTCTGGTTGCCACAGCATCATGAATCACGGGATCTAGAGTAGTCAAATCATCGGCTAAATGAATAGGCCGTCTGAGAGGGATTGCGCCAAAATGCTTTGCCACCATCAGAATTTCTTCATCTTCAGAACTAACCACAATGTCAACCGAGTGACGAGAGAGCCTGGCCATCTCAATAGCCCATGCAATTAGTGGTTTTCCCGCCATATTTCGAACATTTTTTCTCGGAATTCCCTTTGAACCACCGCGAGCGGGAATGACTACCAAAATTTTCATAAAAAATTCTCAAATTAAAAATTGAAGTCGTTGGCTTCGATGAGGAACTGATCGCTGCCTTGAGGTACTTTTACCAGTATTGTTACCTAAAGACGATTTGATAGGTTATAATAAGTATTCCACATTGGCACCGCGTTGATGAATATCGTAGTGATGCCCCTAACCTGAATATCTTACATCAAATTATACGGGTAATATCGAAATAATGAAAGTTGATACGGTCAAAGCACTATGTGAACAAATATGGGAAATTGAGAGCAACCTCAATTTAATAAATAAACGAATATCTGGCGTTCCGATCTGGCCATATATCAGAATGTCTGTTTACTACCAACTTTCAATAGCCTATGGAATTTTTCAAGAGCCGCACCACACAGGAAATAAATTTGGAATACTTGATAAAATTAAAAAAATATTCTTAACGCTCTATCATTCCATTGTCAGCAATCCATTTTTTTTACCCGGCAATGCAAATTTGTGTTATTTTGAGCATGAACGATCTACCGTGCATGAAAAGGGCATTGTTGATATTTATACCATCCAGGAAAGAATCAATAATGTAAAGGCTGGATATTCTGTTGTTTCACTGGAAAAGCCATACTCTTTATCACATCTAAAATCTGATGGCACCAATAAAAGATTGATGCTGGATTTTATTCTTATTTGTGGCAAGATATTATCACGGTTTCACTACCTATTTTTTTCTGGATATGAAAAAAACGAGATCCGCTATCTTCATGAAAATCTTTGCAATTTTACTGTACATTCAATAGATTATTATTCGTTAATTTGTGCTTCGATTATCAAGTTTAAAGTTCAAAAATTTTTATATAAAAAATTGCTACAATTATTGAATCCGCAAGAGTTGATTGTAGTTGTTGCTTACGGAAATAATGACGCCATTCTTGCCGCAAATGAATTGGGAATAAAAGTAACTGAATTTCAGCATGGGATAATAAGCAAGTATCATCTTGGTTATTCATATCCAAACTGTTCATTTGTAACTGGATTTCCAGATAAAATAAGACTTTGGACAGAAAACTGGAATCTGGATGCTGCCATTCCTCTGTCTAGCAATCAAATTAAATATGATTTATTGTCACCATTTCACGATAGGTTGGCAAAATATAAAAATATTATCAAAGATGATAAAAAAATAACGGTTATTTCACAAGGCGCATTATCTGACAAAATAGTTGATTTTCTTTTTAAGAATTACGACAAGTTTGATGGTTATCAAATTAATTACAAATTACACCCATCTGAATTTTTTCGTTGGCAGAAAAACAATACTTTGCTGGATTTAGCAAAACATGAAAATTTTAATGTCGTTTCAAATTGTGATTTATATGAATTATTGGCGAGCAGTAGTGCCGTGATTGGAGTTTTTTCAACCGCTATGCTTGAAGCCAGAGAACTGGGTGCAACCGTGTATGTGATTGACCTTCCCGGTTCAGAATACCTCGCATCTTGCGATGGATTTAAAGATTTTAATGAGTTCAAACGATGAATACAAATATAATATTGGCGAATATTAGCTACTTTCCTGATTACGGTGGCGTGGAAAATTCGCTACGGTTTATGTCCAAGGCATTTATTGAAAAAGGATTCAATCCATTAATTGTTGTTGGTCAGTCAAAGGCTACAAAATTTTATCGTCATTCAATTCATGATGACGTGAATGTTTATCGATTCAGATTTCGTCCCTTTAAAAAAGAAATTTTGAATTTATTCATTCTTCCATATTCACTTATAGATTTAATTTTTCTTTTGACTTATTTGAAATTAAAATACCATCCGGCCTTTTCGGTTTCCAGAAATCAGTTTGTTTCGATTTTTGTATCTATTTTTATCAAAAAAAACATATATCTTGCTCCGGGATTCGCTATTGAGCAACAAAGTGCAAAAAATCTTGAATTATCAATTGGCAGATTGAAAAAATTTGTTTATGCAATAAAAAAATATTTTCATATATCGTGCGATAAACTTGCAATCAAACTTGCTTATAGACTAATAGTTTTTTCATCGAACATGGTTGAGCAAGCTATCAAGACTGTCGGTAATACGAAACTGAATATAATAGTATGTAAGCCAGGTGTTGATAATCAAATTTTCAAGCCGGTGGAAAATGCTACTGAAAAGATGACGACTCGGTCGGAGCTGGGTCTTCCCGTAGATAAAAAAATATTACTTGGAGTAGGTCGTCTCGTTTCAGCGAAAGGCTTTGACCTGCTTATTTCTGCAATGACATTATTACCTTCAAATGTCATTCTTGTCATTCTTGGGGATGGTCGGGAGAAGGAAAGACTCTTGAAATTAATACATCAATTAAATATTACGAATCGTGTACTCTTACTTGGAAAAAAATCAAATACCCCAATGTATTACAAATGTGCTGATCTATATATCATGAGTTCGCGTTATGAACCTTTAGGGCAAACAATTCTTGAAGCAACCGCAACGGGTTTGCCTACAATATCTTTTACAAAAGGAAATGGCATTATTAACGCCACCCAGGAATTATTGGGTGATTTAGGTTTCTATTCTATGGATGGAACATCAAAAGGGTTGTCAACTGTGATAAATCATGTTCTTGACTTAACAGATGACGAATTTTCCAATCTAAAAAAACGTCTTTGTGAATTTGCTAAGAAAAAATTTGGCTGGTCCTATCTTGCTGATAAACTTATCGAGCAGACGTTGTAGTTGTTTAATTCATGAAAAAAACTATTTTACATTTTATTTTGGGATTTAATTTTTTCTTTCCTACATTTAATGTCATATTTGGTGATCCACGTCCCGGATTTATGATATTGAACATTATTACTCTTTTGTGTATTGTTTTTTCATTTTTAATCATCAAACCAATCTTTGATAATCTATCTATTGCATTTTTACTTTTTTGTATTTTATGGTCGTTTGTTATTATTTTTGATATTTTCTTGAATGGCTTACTTGGATTCGATGTTTTTATTAGAGATCTTTTTGAATTATATCGTCCTGTTTTGTATTATGCATCTTTTTTATTTGGCTATTCTTTATATAAAACCAACCAAAATATATTATCTTCATTAAAATTAGTTATTTTATTTTCTTTTGTTACCATCCTGTTTTCTTTTGTTTGTTATATATTTTTTGATCAGTTTGGTAAACAATTATTACTTTTTTATACTAAGGAACAAAATATTAATGCTAGAAGATTAACAGGTACATTTAACAATCCATATGATTTTTCTTATATAATTATATTACCATTTGCTTATTATTATTTAAAATTTATTATTCAAGGTGGTGTTTTATATGCCTTAGTTATGATGCTTTGTTTGATATCTATTTTATTTTCTCAAAGTAAGGCAGGAATAATATCTCTCATTTCGGCTGGGTTTTTAGTTTTCGCACTCGTTCCATTTATGTTTAGATTGAAATCATTAGGTGCTCTATCTTATTTTAGATTTTGGATTGCGCCATTTTTCATTATGTTTTTATTCTCATTAATTCTTATCCTCTATGGTGATCAAATAACTTATCTTATTGATGGTCTGCTTGCAATTTCAGAAGGAACCGATAGTTCAACCAATACCAGATTACACCAAATTCAATATGTTATTGATTCTATTTCTGATAATTCAATTTACATTTTTTTTGGATATGGACCAAATAAACAAGATGTGGATATCTTGGAGAATTTATTTTTATTATATTTTTATAGGTACGGTCTGTTCGGTATTCTTCTTATATTAGTTTGGATATTTTATCCTGTCATCGTGTTGATAAAAATACTTCGAGAAACCATAGACGTGGAAAATAAAATAATTTTTCTTGGTTGTATGATTTGGTTTTTATGCTTAATTCCGTCTGGGCTTGCTAATAACACGGTTGATCAAGCAAGAATTTCTTTTGCGTATTTTTTTATCGCAGGTGTAATTTTGCATTTTGGAAGAAATTCAAGCGCACGCATAGTAAACTTATCTGGTACAAACACATCACAGTAACAAAGAAGTCTAGTGTTTTTTAGTTGTCAGATTTTGGTTTATGAGTAATCGTTTCAACTTCACCTACCATGATACTCAGATGTATTATGGAAAGAGGTTGAACCGCTTTTTGATAAAACAACCGGAATTTTGATGATTGATGATTCTACACTTGACAAACCATGGTCGCGTAAAATTGATTTGGTAACCAGGCATTGGTCAGGGAAACACCATGCCGTTGTGAATTGAATTAATTTAGTAATTATACGAAACACGGTTCGCAATTATTTAGTAGAGCATCTTTACATATTGCCGTTATCATCAACTGCGTAACTCATAAGTAAATCACACCACAGCTAAAAGGTGGCTCTATGGATAAAGCCTGGTTTACCAGCCTGAGTCTGAGAAATCAGGCTACGTTGCAACAAAATGAAAACTCAAAAATGAAACACCGAATAGATCCTAAGATTGATTGTGTCTTCAAGGCGCTGCTTG
>CAUYTW010000070.1 GCA_963575715.1 Gammaproteobacteria bacterium
TGAGCCGACAAAAGAGCCATTTGGTTGGCCGGCTGTATAGTTTAGGTCTATTTTAGAGAAGTTAAATTTACCTTCGCTGTCTACTAAAGGGGTTTCGTTCCAATAAATTGACCTTAGCCACCCGTAATCCCCCGCCATACCGGCAGGATTCGGATAAGCCGAAAATCTATATCCACTATAACCAATTTGCCCGGCCGCGCCTGAAAAAGTATAAGTTCCGCTAACCAACCCCTCAATTTGTCCCTCGCTAACCAAATCGAAAACCTCAATTTCGGTTAAGGAAACCGCTCCGGTATTAATAGGATTTCCCGCTGCGTCTTTAACGCCTGTAATACCCTCCGGGTCATCAATAGGATAGCGAGTCCCGCCATCTGTTTTGCCTCCTTTTGAACCAGCTATCCAAAAATTATTTCTTTTAATCATTTTTTAGATAGTTTCGTTATTATTAGAGTAATTATATTCCGATGTTCCACGGGAAACGGTTGAGGCGGATTTATCTATAACTGATTGATAGTTGTCCACTGTAGCTTTATCATAAACTTCAATTGCGTTAATCCTTGGGGGCCAACAACTTAGTCTATTATTACGGTCGCCAACCGAAATAATACTAAAATACAATTGAGCCTTAGAATCAAAAGATATTTGAGTTTTAATATCAAAATTTCTATATTTTCCACTTCTAAAGGAATAAACATCTATATTTTTAGGGGTAACAGAGAAATTGCCAGAGCCATCTATATAGCGACCAGAATTTTGACTCCAAATAGAAAAGACTCTTTGGCCATTTGCTGTTACATTTGAATCAAATTCAGAAAATCTCAAATAAACATAAGCCGGTTTGTTAATGAAAGCGGTTCCCTTATAGATTACTAGATTTAATGCTCCCCCTCCATCGCCCTTATTTCGGGCATTAGTATATTCGATAGCGGTTTTGTAAACATCGTCCGCTCCAACGCTTTCAGCAATGGCATTTGCGTCTCTAAAGATAGTGAAAGTATTACTAGTATCAGCTCTTGTAGTAATTGTTGAGGTTTGTAACTCTTGATTGTCAGCAGGAGGAAAGGTTCTAGCCGCGCTCTTAAAGTAATTAAGTGCCGCGCCACCGAAATTAAACGCACTTACTAGGCCCGCTGGAGTTACCGGTATTATGTTAGTATTTACAGGAATATTACTAATATTATATGAAGCCGCAATTACCTGAGAGCCAACAAGTAACCTACCATAACCAATAGGAACTGGCCCGCCATCATTGATAACATTTTCGGGACCATTAAAAAGATAAGAAGTCTTACCACCTTTGCTGATTTCTCTATAGTCCTCAAATACCGGCGGTTTAGATAATAAATTTATGACTCCCGCAGCAATAATTCCAATACCACCAATAATTAAAGCCGCCGATAGTGGAGCGCCGCCCCCCAATGTACCAACCGCAATTAAAACACCAACAATAATTAATACCACTCCTAATACTATATTTAAAATATCGCTGTTGGCTAAAACCACAACTGGTACTATATCAATGGTTTGTAAATTCTTAAATGAAAGATTTAATTGGGATTCTTTAATTTTTCTTTCTATTTCTTTGTCATTTATATCTAGTTTTTCACCATAAGTTAAAGTCCTGTTATTGACTACTACGCTAAAACCGTCTTCGCCATGTTTTTTAAGATATTTATTTAATTTATTTTCGGTTAAAACATTAATAGCATGGATAGCTTCTGATACCTTTTTAACGTCAAGAATCCATTTAGCTTTACCTAAAGCCTTACCCATTTCTCCATGTAGAGTAATAGTAACCATTTTCCTTTTATACTAATCCCGATACCTTAAATAATTTACACTTAATTTTTGATAAAATTTATTGTAATTTTCAATTAAAGACTCTCTTTCTGAGGGGTGATGTAAGATACGTTCTCCTCCTAAAAATATCATTGCGTGAATTGGGGCGGCTATTTCGGTAGCACGACATAATATTATATCATTTGGGCGCAAATCCTTCTTTTGGATTGGATAAAACCCGCAATTAATGAAATAATCATAAAAGAAATTATAGTCAGCCCTATTATATTCTTGTAAAGAATCCCAATTTGCCTTAATTTCTTCCCAAGACATATATTTAATGGGATGTTCTAATTTGGGTAATATGATATTTAAGGCTTTTTCATAATAATCTTTTACTAAATCAGAACAATCTAAATAGCCGGCGATAAATGGCCGCTTTTCAAAATTAGGAATATAATTAGTATCAGGGAGAGTCGTCTGGCTAATTTCACCCGTTTGATTGTTATGAATTAAACAGGGGATTTTAAGTTTAGCTGAAACAATATAGTCTTGAATACTAGGTTGATTATCGTCTGGATGGGAATGGTAATAACCAATGATTTCCTTGTCTTGGGCTATGTCATTGATTTGTTTCCGACTAATTAGAAAGTTTTTATCTGGCGAATTGGAAATATTTTCGCATTTCTCTACAGTAATATCTTTTCCATCTGATAAAATCAGCCCGCATTCCTCAATAAAAAAGTTATTAACATTCTTTTTAATAGATTTAACGACTTCTTCGTTTTCTATTAGATTATGTTTTGAGGCGGAGGGCATATTTAATTTTTTTGATATATTTATCTGATAAAACTTCTATACAAGATTTACGTCCCGCTGGATGATGCAGGATTTGGTTTTGTCCCAAATAAATACAAAAATGAAATCTATGTTTACCATATTCTAATATTATTATATCATTTTCTTCATAATTATTATCAATTATTAAATTAAAAGGAGAGTCATTAATATATTCTTGAATATAATCCACTCCCTTCTTATACCAATTGGAGTCTCTGTCTGGTAAATAGTTTTTTACTATGATTCCTAATTCATTTTTATAGTAATTCTGGAATAAAGTAAAACAATCTTGTTTACCAATCTCAAACTCTAGATTTTCATATTTATTCTTATAGTTTTTGGGATAATAGATTTTAAATTCCTTATTAGGAATACTATACAGAATAATTGGTAGATTAAGTTTTTCGGCTGCCTTCTTATCTATCTCACTAAAAGAACCCTCAGTACAGTGACTATGATAAATAGCGCGGATTTCGCCCCAAAGACTAGCATTAACATAATCGGCCGGTTTGAATAGGCAGTTTTTTTGCTTATCTTCGGCAATGTTTTCTGCTTTATGAATATCTAGTTTTTTATAATAGTCATGGAAAATAATATAGCCGCCGGCCTCATTTGGCATGTCGTGAAGGGCATGAATTTTAATTTCTCGTTCAAGATAATCATTTAACATATTCTTATCTTATCCTATTCGCGCCCGGGAATCCAACAAAAGGTAGTCCGCCATAAAACGGGGGAGAGTCTATTGGCCAGCCGCCCCATCTTAATTCGCATCCGTGAACAGTTTTACTACATTCGTCAGCCTCATAATAATTATCATTTGGCGGAGGGGTTCCAATCGGAGGTTCTTGTATGACAACATAATAATATTTTAAATTATCTTTTGTAACATAAAAAGCGTCTCCTACTTTATAGTTTTGGCTAGAACTAAAAGCTGTTATCTGTGATTCTGAGGAATTAGATTGGTAATTAACTGCTTTAATACTAGAGGGAAGTAAATTACCTATAAAAGTTTCATCTTTTCGATTGGCAACGGGGGGCGCTCCGTTATCAGTTGTTCCTCCTATTGGTAAAACACTATCACTACCATGTTCGGCCGTAACTCTATTAGCCTCATATTCATATAAACAACCTTCTCCTCTATATCGGGCAGTACATCTTTGTGATAAAAGAAGTCTATTAGGTAACTTCAGACCATCTAAATCAATAAAAGAAGTTAATTCAAACTCTAGATAGTTTTTGTTGTCCGCGCTTTTCCGACTAAAGAAATAAATATCTGGTTCAAATTGGGCATATGGGTCTGGCGAATAGCCCGGAGGGGTTCCACCTATTACGGTCCAGTTATCCGCATCTAAAAACATCGCATGAGTTCTAATTCTTGTTAACTTTGCACCGGCTAAATCTCCTAAAGATTTTAAGGTTTTCTTTAATCTAACTAAATCGCTAATATTTTCATCCGGTACAGCAATAGAAATTTTAGGAGTTGGTAATGTAGAATTACTGCTATACTCAAAACCTTGGGCTGAAATCGGGGCCGGATAATAAGTATAGCCCTGCCATTTAATTTCATTAGCAAATAATTTTACATTATTATGAAATCTAAAGACCGGTTCTTCATCTGGATTGAAAGTATCATTTTCATATCTTAAATCGGATACATCTATTTCATATAAAGTAACTAAAGCCGTTGGGGTTAAATTAAATGCCTGAGTATTAAGAGTTCGTAAAGAAATAGCCGCCTGTCCTGTGGACATTGGGACGTTATCGGCATAATTTGGATTACTTGCTGACATCTTTAATTAACTACTTGGTCAAATTTGACGCTCAAACTATAATTGTTACTAAAATTCTCTACATCATTCCAATCCCGAGCTACGAATCTTAATTGTTTAATATAAGGTTCACGTCCGAACCAAACGAAGCTTTTCACTCCATATCTAACAGTTAAAAAATGTAAAATAGCCGTCATTTCATTGATTTCTAGTAAATCGAATTTTAATTCATAAGACAATAAACTATTATTAATACCGTCTGGTGTCCGGCTTTCATATGAGTCACCGAATTTCAATAATCGGACTTTAGGAGTATTATTTACTGTACTTTGATAGGAAGGAGTCCAAGTAAAATAAGGTTTTATGTCTCCATTATCGGAAATATAACCAATCCATTTAGTAGAATCAAAAGCACCCGTAGTTCCGTCTGTGATACAATATAAATAGCCCCCAACAATTGTCATCCCATTAAAGGTACCGGTAAAATTGATAATATCATTTTTATTATAAACAGTACTAACATTATAATCCGTTACATTGTAAATTGAATTCATAAATTGTTATTTACTCTGTAGTTTTTTAATCTCTTCTCTTAAATCGGCGAGTTCTTTTTCCTGTTTAGAGATTCTTTCGTCATGCTGGGAAATATGTTGCGATATTTTGGTAAATCCATGATTTATAATTCGGTCTGGATTAGCGTGGCCGTAATAAAGTTTGGGAATATTGGTATGGGGAATAATATCATTTATGATTTCATAATCTTCACTTATAACATTGGAATCTCTTAAATTATAATTGTCTTTTAATGTTATTTCCCATTTTTTGACGTTTAGTTTACCATTTTTAATGCCATCAGGAATAGCTTGGGCCAAAGTAAGCAAAGTTTGAGCATTATTATATTTAATATTCGTAACCGAACGATCAATCCAGCCGCGATGTCCCAATTCCTGAAATCTAAAGGCAAATTGAGCCTTATCGCCGAATCCATTGGTAGAAGTATCACACAAAGAATCTGGCGGGACTAAATATTTACCCTTTTCTATGATACTATATTCTAAAATGCCGCCATGTTCATTAACACCAGAAACCCTTAAAGACGTTCCGGTATGGAAATCCCTAGATAACTCCCCGCCATTAAAGTAAATTACATCTCCTTCTGCATACCCCCTCCCGGCTGAAACTATAATATCTATTTCATTTAATTCATATTCTTTATAAGTTATTTCCAGCATGTCATTTACAGTGATCATGGGGAATAAATTTTCATTTATAATTAAGACGTTGTTGTTTTTAGTCTCGAAATCTTTAATATAAAAAATATCCTTAGCGGACAAAACTTCAATATAATTCTTGTCTTTATTGAACTTAAAGTGAGAGCCTTCAGCGACTTTTCCCCAATGGCATTGAGTCGAAGATATTAATTTATTCGTTCCATGCTTAATTGAGCAACTAGGGCCAAAATTTTTCATCCTTATTCCTTTTCTATAAAATACACGAATTTATGATTAAAAATATCCATTTGTAAAAATTGTGCTCCCCGAAATCTGAAAAAAGTCAATGGAATGTAAAGAAGCGTTGTTATAATTTGTAGTTTGTGGCATATTTCTACCGAAAACGACCCCACTCATAAACAGTCCCTTATCAAAATCAAGAGGGTTCATTTCCTGACTAAAAGAAAAATTTATGATTTTGTTCCCATTAACAGAAGTAG
>CAUYTW010000071.1 GCA_963575715.1 Gammaproteobacteria bacterium
AGAAAAATTGGTTGTTACCGGTGTTACCGACATAAGAAAGAGCGGTAACAAAACAAGAGTTACCGGTAACACACCTAACTCCTTGATTGAGGAGGACGATAAAACCATAGAATAATTGGTTGTTACCGGTGTTACCGACTTAAGAAAGAGCGGTAACACAACATTCGTTACCGGTAACACACATAACTCCTTGAATGAGGAGGACGACAATACCATAGAAAAATTGGTTGTTACCGGTGTTACCGACATAAGAAAGAGCGGTAACAAAACAAGAGTTACCGGTAACACACCTAACTCCTTGATTGAGGAGGACGATAAAACCATAGAATAATTGGTTGTTACCGGTGTTACCGACTTAAGAAAGAGCGGTAACACAACATTCGTTACCGGTAACACACATAACTCCTTGAATGAGGAGGACGACAATACCATAGAAAAATTGGTTGTTACCGGTGTTACCGACATAAGAAAGAGCGGTAACAAAACAAGAGTTACCGGTAACACACCTAACTCCTTGATTGAGGAGGACGATAAAACCATAGAATAATTGGTTGTTACCGGTGTTACCGACTTAAGAAAGAGCGGTAACACAACATTCGTTACCGGTAACACACATAACTCCTTGAATGAGGAGGACGACAATACCATAGAAAAATTGGTTGTTACCGGTGTTACCGACATAAGAAAGAGCGGTAACAAAACAAGAGTTACCGGTAACACACCTAACTCCTTGATTGAGGAGGACGATAAAACCATAGAATAATTGGTTGTTACCGGTGTTACCGACTTAAGAAAGAGCGGTAACACAACATTCGTTACCGGTAACACACATAACTCCTTGAATGAGGAGGACGACAATACCATAGAAAAATTGGTTGTTACCGGTGTTACCGACATAAGAAAGAGCGGTAACAAAACAAGAGTTACCGGTAACACACCTAACTCCTTGATTGAGGAGGACGATAAAACCATAGAATAATTGGTTGTTACCGGTGTTACCGACTTAAGAAAGAGCGGTAACACAACATTCGTTACCGGTAACACACATAACTCCTTGAATGAGGAGGACGACAATACCATAGAAAAATTGGTTGTTACCGGTGTTACCGACATAAGAAAGAGCGGTAACAAAACAAGAGTTACCGGTAACACACCTAACTCCTTGATTGAGGAGGACGATAAAACCATAGAATAATTGGTTGTTACCGGTGTTACCGACTTAAGAAAGAGCGGTAACACAACATTCGTTACCGGTAACACACATAACTCCTTGAATGAGGAGGACGACAATACCATAGAAAAATTGGTTGTTACCGGTGTTACCGACATAAGAAAGAGCGGTAACAAAACAAGAGTTACCGGTAACACACCTAACTCCTTGATTGAGGAGGACGATAAAACCATAGAATAATTGGTTGTTACCGGTGTTACCGACTTAAGAAAGAGCGGTAACACAACATTCGTTACCGGTAACACACATAACTCCTTGAATGAGGAGGACGACAATACCATAGAAAAATTGGTTGTTACCGGTGTTACCGACATAAGAAAGAGCGGTAACAAAACAAGAGTTACCGGTAACACACCTAACTCCTTGATTGAGGAGGACGATAAAACCATAGAATAATTGGTTGTTACCGGTGTTACCGACTTAAGAAAGAGCGGTAACACAACATTCGTTACCGGTAACACACATAACTCCTTGAATGAGGAGGACGACAATACCATAGAAAAATTGGTTGTTACCGGTGTTACCGACATAAGAAAGAGCGGTAACAAAACAAGAGTTACCGGTAACACACCTAACTCCTTGATTGAGGAGGACGATAAAACCATAGAATAATTGGTTGTTACCGGTGTTACCGACTTAAGAAAGAGCGGTAACACAACATTCGTTACCGGTAACACACATAACTCCTTGAATGAGGAGGACGACAATACCATAGAAAAATTGGTTGTTACCGGTGTTACCGACATAAGAAAGAGCGGTAACAAAACAAGAGTTACCGGTAACACACCTAACTCCTTGATTGAGGAGGACGATAAAACCATAGAATAATTGGTTGTTACCGGTGTTACCGACTTAAGAAAGAGCGGTAACACAACATTCGTTACCGGTAACACACATAACTCCTTGAATGAGGAGGACGACAATACCATAGAAAAATTGGTTGTTACCGGTGTTACCGACATAAGAAAGAGCGGTAACAAAACAAGAGTTACCGGTAACACACCTAACTCCTTGATTGAGGAGGACGATAAAACCATAGAATAATTGGTTGTTACCGGTGTTACCGACTTAAGAAAGAGCGGTAACACAACATTCGTTACCGGTAACACACATAACTCCTTGAATGAGGAGGACGACAATACCATAGAAAAATTGGTTGTTACCGGTGTTACCGACATAAGAAAGAGCGGTAACAAAACAAGAGTTACCGGTAACACACCTAACTCCTTGATTGAGGAGGACGATAAAACCATAGAATAATTGGTTGTTACCGGTGTTACCGACTTAAGAAAGAGCGGTAACACAACATTCGTTACCGGTAACACACATAACTCCTTGAATGAGGAGGACGACAATACCATAGAAAAATTGGTTGTTACCGGTGTTACCGACATAAGAAAGAGCGGTAACAAAACAAGAGTTACCGGTAACACACCTAACTCCTTGATTGAGGAGGACGATAAAACCATAGAATAATTGGTTGTTACCGGTGTTACCGACTTAAGAAAGAGCGGTAACACAACATTCGTTACCGGTAACACACATAACTCCTTGAATGAGGAGGACGACAATACCATAGAAAAATTGGTTGTTACCGGTGTTACCGACATAAGAAAGAGCGGTAACAAAACAAGAGTTACCGGTAACACACCTAACTCCTTGATTGAGGAGGACGATAAAACCATAGAATAATTGGTTGTTACCGGTGTTACCGACTTAAGAAAGAGCGGTAACACAACATTCGTTACCGGTAACACACATAACTCCTTGAATGAGGAGGACGACAATACCATAGAAAAATTGGTTGTTACCGGTGTTACCGACATAAGAAAGAGCGGTAACAAAACAAGAGTTACCGGTAACACACCTAACTCCTTGATTGAGGAGGACGATAAAACCATAGAATAATTGGTTGTTACCGGTGTTACCGACTTAAGAAAGAGCGGTAACACAACATTCGTTACCGGTAACACACATAACTCCTTGAATGAGGAGGACGACAATACCATAGAAAAATTGGTTGTTACCGGTGTTACCGACATAAGAAAGAGCGGTAACAAAACAAGAGTTACCGGTAACACACCTAACTCCTTGATTGAGGAGGACGATAAAACCATAGAATAATTGGTTGTTACCGGTGTTACCGACTTAAGAAAGAGCGGTAACACAACATTCGTTACCGGTAACACACATAACTCCTTGAATGAGGAGGACGACAATACCATAGAAAAATTGGTTGTTACCGGTGTTACCGACATAAGAAAGAGCGGTAACAAAACAAGAGTTACCGGTAACACACCTAACTCCTTGATTGAGGAGGACGATAAAACCATAGAATAATTGGTTGTTACCGGTGTTACCGACTTAAGAAAGAGCGGTAACACAACATTCGTTACCGGTAACACACATAACTCCTTGAATGAGGAGGACGACAATACCATAGAAAAATTGGTTGTTACCGGTGTTACCGACATAAGAAAGAGCGGTAACAAAACAAGAGTTACCGGTAACACACCTAACTCCTTGATTGAGGAGGACGATAAAACCATAGAATAATTGGTTGTTACCGGTGTTACCGACTTAAGAAAGAGCGGTAACACAACATTCGTTACCGGTAACACACATAACTCCTTGAATGAGGAGGACGACAATACCATAGAAAAATTGGTTGTTACCGGTGTTACCGACATAAGAAAGAGCGGTAACAAAACAAGAGTTACCGGTAACACACCTAACTCCTTGATTGAGGAGGACGATAAAACCATAGAATAATTGGTTGTTACCGGTGTTACCGACTTAAGAAAGAGCGGTAACACAACATTCGTTACCGGTAACACACATAACTCCTTGAATGAGGAGGACGACAATACCATAGAAAAATTGGTTGTTACCGGTGTTACCGACATAAGAAAGAGCGGTAACAAAACAAGAGTTACCGGTAACACACCTAACTCCTTGATTGAGGAGGACGATAAAACCATAGAATAATTGGTTGTTACCGGTGTTACCGACTTAAGAAAGAGCGGTAACACAACATTCGTTACCGGTAACACACATAACTCCTTGAATGAGGAGGACGACAATACCATAGAAAAATTGGTTGTTACCGGTGTTACCGACATAAGAAAGAGCGGTAACAAAACAAGAGTTACCGGTAACACACCTAACTCCTTGATTGAGGAGGACGATAAAACCATAGAATAATTGGTTGTTACCGGTGTTACCGACTTAAGAAAGAGCGGTAACACAACATTCGTTACCGGTAACACACATAACTCCTTGAATGAGGAGGACGACAATACCATAGAAAAATTGGTTGTTACCGGTGTTACCGACATAAGAAAGAGCGGTAACAAAACAAGAGTTACCGGTAACACACCTAACTCCTTGATTGAGGAGGACGATAAAACCATAGAATAATTGGTTGTTACCGGTGTTACCGACTTAAGAAAGAGCGGTAACACAACATTCGTTACCGGTAACACACATAACTCCTTGAATGAGGAGGACGACAATACCATAGAAAAATTGGTTGTTACCGGTGTTACCGACATAAGAAAGAGCGGTAACAAAACAAGAGTTACCGGTAACACACCTAACTCCTTGATTGAGGAGGACGATAAAACCATAGAATAATTGGTTGTTACCGGTGTTACCGACTTAAGAAAGAGCGGTAACACAACATTCGTTACCGGTAACACACATAACTCCTTGAATGAGGAGGACGACAATACCATAGAAAAATTGGTTGTTACCGGTGTTACCGACATAAGAAAGAGCGGTAACAAAACAAGAGTTACCGGTAACACACCTAACTCCTTGATTGAGGAGGACGATAAAACCATAGAATAATTGGTTGTTACCGGTGTTACCGACTTAAGAAAGAGCGGTAACACAACATTCGTTACCGGTAACACACATAACTCCTTGAATGAGGAGGACGACAATACCATAGAAAAATTGGTTGTTACCGGTGTTACCGACATAAGAAAGAGCGGTAACAAAACAAGAGTTACCGGTAACACACCTAACTCCTTGATTGAGGAGGACGATAAAACCATAGAATAATTGGTTGTTACCGGTGTTACCGACTTAAGAAAGAGCGGTAACACAACATTCGTTACCGGTAACACACATAACTCCTTGAATGAGGAGGACGACAATACCATAGAAAAATTGGTTGTTACCGGTGTTACCGACATAAGAAAGAGCGGTAACAAAACAAGAGTTACCGGTAACACACCTAACTCCTTGATTGAGGAGGACGATAAAACCATAGAATAATTGGTTGTTACCGGTGTTACCGACTTAAGAAAGAGCGGTAACACAACATTCGTTACCGGTAACACACATAACTCCTTGAATGAGGAGGACGACAATACCATAGAAAAATTGGTTGTTACCGGTGTTACCGACATAAGAAAGAGCGGTAACAAAACAAGAGTTACCGGTAACACACCTAACTCCTTGATTGAGGAGGACGATAAAACCATAGAATAATTGGTTGTTACCGGTGTTACCGACTTAAGAAAGAGCGGTAACACAACATTCGTTACCGGTAACACACATAACTCCTTGAATGAGGAGGACGACAATACCATAGAAAAATTGGTTGTTACCGGTGTTACCGACATAAGAAAGAGCGGTAACAAAACAAGAGTTACCGGTAACACACCTAACTCCTTGATTGAGGAGGACGATAAAACCATAGAATAATTGGTTGTTACCGGTGTTACCGACTTAAGAAAGAGCGGTAACACAACATTCGTTACCGGTAACACACATAACTCCTTGAATGAGGAGGACGACAATACCATAGAAAAATTGGTTGTTACCGGTGTTACCGACATAAGAAAGAGCGGTAACA
>CAUYTW010000072.1 GCA_963575715.1 Gammaproteobacteria bacterium
CAAGCAGCGCCTTGAAGACACAATCAATCTTAGGATCTATTCGGTGTTTCATTTTGGTGCTTTCATTTTGTTGCAACGTAGCCCGATTTCTCGGACTCAAGCTGGTAAATCAGGCTTTATCCATAGAGCCACCTGGTTTTAGCTGTGAGAGTGATTTACTTAGGAGTTACGCAGTTAAAAACTTAAACTATTCTGCGCGCAATGAAGCAAAGTCCCAGAATTCATCTACATTATGAGTTACGCAGTTGAATTTGTAACTCTATAACAGGATAGGAGTTACGCAGTTGAAAAATAGGAAGTCATTCTGCGACTCCGCTTCGCTTCGCGCAGAATGACTGAAATTTTCAATTAGAAAACGGCACCCGCCCAGCGTCGCAACACCCGGCGTTTCATGCCACCCTTGAGCCAACCTTCCTCAGACACATCCACCCTCGACCAACCTAAACGATTCAATCGCCGAGTAAGATTAGCTGCACGTGCCAATGGCCATGACCAACCAGATTCAGTGAAAAATGGTCTTTGAACAGGCTTGCCGCCATGATTCTCAAGAGTGGCGATACGCTTGGCATCCTGTCCATGAACTTCTAGACAGTTACCTACCTGGATAAATATCAGTGCATTAGGAAAACGATGTTTAAACCATCGCCATTGTCCACGTAGACTGGACACACTGGGCGGTTCCCAGCGTGGAATCATTTGACCATCGGGAGTGATATCTAGCCATGGGTCCAGCCAGGCGTGGCGTTTACGTAACGCGGCTACCAGTCGATAACTATTGGCATGACGAAAATGACCCAGATAGCTTGCCAGAGTAGCGCGTAACGCTTCTCGTTCGCCTGAAAGTAAATTCAATGTAAAACCAGGAGTTGCGATACCATGATGCGATGGATGAGAGACATTGCTGGGTAAGCGAAATATTTTATCCCTACGCACTATCCGCTGTTCGTAGTGTTTCAATTTTTCACTGAGATTTCCCACCACCCGCCGCCGCACCAGACAGTAATCGTGACGAACGATGTATCCAAGAAAATCCACACCATCCGATGCCGGACGCAAACGCCCCATATCACGCAAACGCAGGCCCAATTTCTCGCCAATAAAATGTTCAATGGCGTCTCGATAATGGACAAGCTGTTCCGGATCGGTATCCACCAGCACCATGTCATCCACATAACGTAAATAGTGACGACATTTCAGAGTGTGCTTGACGTATTGGTCAAGTTCGTTCAGGTAGACATTGGCGAAAAATTGACTGGTGAGATTGCCGATGGGCAATCCGCATTCCGGGGCAGCGTTAATAAGTCGCTTATGGGGCGGTAGACGCCGGAAATCTTCGGGTTGACCTCGATAGCGCGCGCCTTGCGCGGCATTGCCGGTAAGGATAGTGCGTGTCAGCCAAAGTACATCACGCACGATGGCCTCATCTACATGACGGGAATCAGTAACGGGACGGCGCACGTCTCGTTCCAATCGATCACGAATCAAACCATAGAGATGACGACGATTAATGGTGTTGAAATAATTAGCAATATCCAATTGCAAGTAGTGAGCCGGACGTTGCCCGTTATTGGATGCCTGGCGCAAAAAAGTTTGCAGCCGTTCCACCGCCGCATGGGTACCTTTTCCCAGGCGATTGGAATAGGAATCATGAATGAACACTGGCTCAAAGTGCTGTTCCAACCTGGGAACCAACAAGTGATGCACGACACGATCCGAGAAGTCGGCAGCCAGAATCTCGCGCGCCTTGGGCTTGCGCACGACAAAAGCAATGGTGCGGGATGGACGCCAGGATTGCACGGTCAAGGCATGCTCGGTATCCACCAACCGATCTAGCAAGCTGGTTTCATACCGTTGCGCATTACGAGTTCCGCGTTTACGCCGTCTACAGGCACGGTAGGCACCATACACGGCATTTAATCCAAAAATATCGGAACTCATTAAACCACTCTCCAGCGCGCACGAGGCGCACCTGGAACGCGTTATTCTTATTGTTGTTGTTGGCGTTACCATTGTTGAAATTGACGTTCCACGCGTTATTTGAATTGTTGGCGTAGGCCGAAGCCGACCAAAAACCCGACGCGATAACCCATGCTCTTAACAGTGGTCTGTTTCCAGACCACCCACCGGCCACCCATCCCCAAGGTAGGATGACCTGTACTACATAACCCGGTCGGCTTGCGCTAATCAGGTGGCATGGGCGCACAGTGGTATCGACACACGTTTTCACTTCCGTCCTTTAAGGGACGGAAGGATAAACTTCAGGCCGTGCCTTGGCCCGGGCAGCCTTGCGCCACCCCCCGCCCTGTTTGCCAACGGCGACCGATAATTCGGCCACTCGGGCGAATTCCGCAAAACTGGCAAAGGCTTCCAATTCTTTCGCCAGTTGAATAGTAGTCTTGAGGTCTTCCACCAGGAAAATTAAACGTTCCAGGGCGCGTTCGTGTTCGCGTTGAATTTCGCCACCGCCCACCAAATGAGCGGCACGCACGATACCTCGACAAATGTCCATGGCTAGACGACGAAGATCGCTGCCCAGGGTATATTTGTGGTAACGGGGAAATTTACGCACGCTACGTTCGATTTCCAGCAATAACCGATTAGCATCCCGCCAAATAGGTAAATGCTGATGCCTTGACCCGGAATTTGGCCTCACAAAATTTTCCTAGGTTTGCGCCCACGCTAATAAAAAGCTCAAAAGACAAATCACTGTCCAGCGCGCACGAGGCGCACCTGGAACGCGCTATCCTTATAGCCGTAGTCGGCGTTACCATCGCCGAAATAGACGTACCACGCGAATGCGAATAGCCGGCGCAGGCCGAAGCCGACCAAAAACCCGACGCGGGCGTATCAGGAAAATAATCAAGATCAATCGATGGATTAACGGCAGCATAATTCACAATTGAGAGCAATTCCATTCTAGTGGGCATACGCCAATCATGATAGCCACACAAACCCGCAGTATTGACATCAGCAGTATATTTATCGGTGTCGCAACGACCGGAGGTGTAACAGGTACCACCATTCGCAGTACCAGCAGAGCCGCCGTTAGTAGCGGCATTCGTGTTGTACCAAGTGTAAGTCCATCTTTGATCACGCGGACCATCATCACTGGTTTTTACTTCCCAGGTTAAACCAGTAACGTTATCCCGCGTACAGGCCCAACTACCAGGTAAACTATCCAAACCAACCGAAACGGGGAGTTCCGTGCCATTATTGGCAATTTTAGTGTAGTCAAAGCCAGCAGTACCGCCACCTATCTTGGTGAGCCTGCCAGCCAGCACCGCAGCGTCCCGACCATGCGAAGCATCCTGGCCAGGATAATCCGTTGGCTCGGTGGACAAATTATTCTGGCTGGCATCACTGAAAGAGGTGATACCGGTATCATTGAAACCAGCCGCAGATAAAGACGTAGCGGGAACAGCGAACGCCAAGAGGGCGTATAACATGGGACGAAAAAAACGAATAGTGGACATGACCATTTGCTTCCTAAAAAGAGCACATAAGTGTTTATGCGCAAAATTAAAGATAATTCGCTCTCTGTTGATAGTGTTACCACGGCAACTAGAGTCCGGCCTGGGCAGTCTCAGGCATGACCAAAGTAACCCCACATTGCCCAGCAGCAATACAAGGTCTTTCAGTCTGACGGCTGCGTTCTTCCAACACCTTTTTTACCTCACGGAAAGAAAGGTAACGACGAATCCCCGCGTCGTTCTTTCGGTGGAGAACATTCACCGCCGCAATATGATCTACCGCGAATCTGCCCCTGCCCAACGGACAGTAAATAAACTCCCCAATTCTCTTGCCCAAAGCCGAGCAACCAGGTAGCCATTGCGACGTATAAGCGGCATTGATCACATCGACCGACGCACCGCGTCGGTGGGATGCTGCTTCAATTGCTTCTTGTATTATTCCTTCCATGGCGTGCTTCGTTGTTATCGGTCGCTAGGTAGGTATCACGGTGCCGGCGTGGCGCTGACCTCGTTCGACCACGCGCTCGTACCGCCGGCGTTGACGGCGGCCAGCGTAAAAAAATAAGCCGTGCCGTTAGTCAATCCAGTTATCACCACGCTAGTTCCAGTGACGCTGGTTTTCACCGGGATCATGGATTCACCGCCCGCTGTTAATCCCTGAAAAACTTTATAACTTGTGGCACCGGTCACCGCTGTCCATTTCAAGGTCACCTGGCCGTTGCCCACGACCGCGCTAATCGTAGGCGCAGCAGGCGTAACGACATACGTCCGGGTAAACTGATTATTGGCTTCATTGGATTCAACAGTTTCACACCAGCTATCGACGAAGGCGCGTAATGTCCTAGTTCCGCCAGTCGGTACCTTCAACGTGAGCGTCACTGTCCTGCTGGCACCCGCTGCCAAATTACCAATACTCGTCCAAGCATCACCTTCAGCGCCGCAGCCCTGGGCCGTGGCCTGATTGGCCCAGATATCCAAGTAACCACCTTCAGCTCCCGTCGTACCCTGATTTTTAATCGTCACGTCAACGTCGAAGAATCCGTTGGCTCCAGGGTTGGCGGGTTTCCAGGAAAGATTGGCGACTACAAAATCCGGTTTAGGACTGGCTCCCCTGGGCGTCGCACCAACTTCGTTCGACAGCGCACTGGTGCCTGCCGCGTTGACAGCAGCCATTTTGAAGAAATATTTTGAACCGTTGGACAATCCGGTGATGACCACGCTGGTTCCAGTGACGCCGGTTTTTACTGGAGTCGTGGATTCACCGCCCGCCGTCATGCCCTGAAAAACTTTGTAGCTCGCAGCTCCCGCCACCGCTGCCCAATTCAACGTCACCTGGGCATTGCCCGCAACACCAGCAATCACCGGCACAGATGGACGCGCCAGAAAGCTCGCGGTCGTTGTTTTGTCTGCGTTCATGGTCACGACGCAGGAAGTGCTGGTTCCCGTGCAGCCCCCGGACCACTTGGTAAAAATCGACCCCGTGCTCGGCGTTGCCTTCAGTGTCACGCTCGCACCCGGCGTGTAGTTTTCGCTGCAATCCGTCCCGCAATTAATCCCCAACGGGGTACTAATCACCGTGCCATTACCGGATTTAACGACGTTCAGAGAATACAGGGCGGGATTAAAGGTCGCGGTCACCGTCGTTGCGGCGTTCACGGTCACGACGCAAGTGCTCGCGGTTCCCGAGCAGCCGCCGCCGCTCCAGCCCGCGAAGCTCGATCCCGCAGCCGGCGTCGCGGTCAACGTCACGTTCGTGCCATTGGCATAATCCTCATTACAGTCCGTGCCGCAATCAATTCCCGCTGGATTACTGATTACTGTTCCGCTCCCCGTACCCAACTTGGCGATATTCAAATTAAAAGCCAAAAAATCAAATGACTGTCCAGCGCGCACGAGGCGCACCTGCCACGCGCCATTCTTACCGTGGTAGCCGGCGTCCCCATTGCTGAAAAGGACGTACCACGCGGTATCCGAATAGCCGGCGTAGGCCGAAGCCGACCAAAAACCCGACGCGGATGTCCCTGGAAATAAAGAGTTATTTATAGACGGCTCATAACAACGTTCTTCAA
This sequence comes from Gammaproteobacteria bacterium, assembly GCA_963575715.1. Classification (NCBI taxonomy): domain Bacteria; kingdom Pseudomonadati; phylum Pseudomonadota; class Gammaproteobacteria; species Gammaproteobacteria bacterium. The sequence goes on from CAUYTW010000072.1 coordinate 5,540, forward strand.
TAATAGAACTTAACTCTTTGACATTTGGTAATCGCCAATCGGTCTGTCCAGCAAAACCACCTGCATCATTATGGCTTTTCACTACCTGTAGTGCTTGCTGCCAAGTGTAGGACTGAGCAGGGTTAGAACAGTTGTTGCTCCAGGACTGCCCTTCGGAGCAACGTTTCCACATTAAGCCGGTACGAGTGTCAGTAACCGTGCCATCACCATGATTGATAAAAGCCGCTGTTGGCGTAGATGCCGGAATAGCGGTATTACAACCCTGCCCCCAACTTACCAGGGGAGAACTCAGCGAAGAAATCGAGAGTAATGAGAGGTGGATTCAAACTCGAAGTGCAACTTTTGAATTAACAGTTAGTTGAGTAGCGAGATACGCTAGTATTCCGCTTCCTGGTTCCCCATCGAAGTTGAAAAAGTGAGCTACACACATCTTACCCAAGACGAAAGATGC
>CAUYTW010000073.1 GCA_963575715.1 Gammaproteobacteria bacterium
GCTGACAGCCGGGAAAGACCGGCTCCTAATTCTGAAAACCGCCCGCTTTCCTCCCCACGGCTAAAGTCGTGGGTGGCTCTCTCGCGGGCATCTGGTGAGGAGAATCTATGACGGCAGTTATCGCAACCAACCAGACCATCGTGGTCGTGGGTGGCGGCATTAGTGGCATGACTGCGGCACTGGAAGCCGCCGAGTGCGGAAAGCAGGTCGTGTTGATTGAAAAGGCTCCGACCCTCGGGGGACGGGTAAGCCAGCTCTACAAATACTTCCCCAAGCTCTGTTTTCCCACCTGCGGACTGGAAATCAACCTGCGCCGGATCAAGGCCAATCGTAATATCCATCTGTTGACTATGGCTGAGGTGGAGCAAGTCAGTGGTGTTCCCGGTGACTTCAGCGTTACCGCACGAATTCATCCACGTTATGTAACCGAGTCCTGTACCGCCTGCGGCGATTGCGCCAAGGTCGTGACGACCGAATTCGATAATGAATTCAACTATGGCATTAATCGGCGCAAGGGTGCCTATCTACCCTACAACCTTGCCTATCCGCAACGTTATGTGTTGGACGCCCGCATGATCGGCACGCCCGACGCTGAAGCCGCCAAGGCAGCGTGCAAGGCCAAGGCCATCGATCTCGATATGAAGGACGAGGTCATCACCCTCAAGGCCGGCGCAATTATCTGGGCTACCGGCTGGAAGCCCTACGACGCTGATCTGATTCAACCTTACGGTCATGACCGCTTCAAGAACGTCATCACTAACATGGAATTCGAGCGGATGCTCGACCCCTTTGGCCCGACTGGCGGCAAGATCCAGCGTCCCTCGGATGGCGCGATTCCTAAAAATATCGCCTTCATTCAGTGCGCGGGTTCGCGTGACCGTAATTACCTTAAGCATTGTTCGCGGATCTGCTGTATGGCGACCCTCAAGCAGACTACTTACGTCCGCGATCAATTTGGTGACGCTGCTAAATCAAGTGTTTATTACATCGATATTCGTGCCATCGACCGCATCGACGACTTCTATCGGCGCGTGAAGGAAGATGCCAACGTCACCTTCATCAAGTCTAAAGTGGCTGCGATCACCCAGGACGCGGCGACGGGCGATGTTTTCCTGCATGGCAACGATCTGGAAAAGCCGGGAATGGGTGGCGACATGCGCTACAAGAATCGTCATGACCTCGTGGTGCTGGCGGTGGGCATGGAACCCAGTGTTCCGGCGGAAAAAATCCCGGCTAAGGTTGGCGCTAATCCTCATGGCTTTATTGAACTGGATCTCGGTAAGGGGATTTTCGGGGCGGGTGTCTCTTCCGAGGCGCTGGACGTGAACCGCGCGGTGCAAAACGCCACCGCTGCGGCGCTGCGGGCGATCCAGGTGGTCAATCGCGTGGCTGGAGTGGAGGGTTAAACCATGGCGGAAGTTATCAAAATCGGTGCCTATTTGTGCAAGGGTTGCGGTCTTGGCGAGCGACTGAATTTCGTTAAGCTAGAAAACGCCGCCAAGAAGGCAGGCAAGGCCAACGTAGTTCGTTCTCATGACTTGTTGTGTGGCCAGGAAGGTGTGGACCTGATCAAGGCGGATATCGAGAAGGAAGGCGTCAATCGGGTGATGATCGGTGCCTGTTCGCGCCGTGCTAAAACCGAAGCGTTCAACTTCGATAAAGTCTCGATTTCGCGCGCTAATCTGCGCGAGGGGGTGATTTGGGTCCGTCCCGACACCAAGGAAGCCAAGGAAACTACTCAGGAAATGGCTGAGGATTACGTGCGCATGGCGTGCGCCGAGGTTAAGCGCATGACGCCCCCAACCAGCAATGCAGCGGCGGTGCTTAATCGGCGTATCCTGGTGGTGGGTGGTGGTGTCAGCGGCATGACCGCAGCCCTCGAAGCTGCGCGGACCGGCTATTCGGTCGCCATCGTGGAAAAGACTGGCCAGTTGGGTGGTTGGGCGGGCAAACTGTATAAGCGCGTCGCCGACCGCTATCCATTCGCTGATCCGGCGGATACCGGTGTGAGCGCGTTGATCGCAGCGATCAAGGGTGAGTCCAGGATCACCGTTCATCTGAACGCCACCGTCACCCGCACCAGCGGTGCGCCGGGACGTTTCGAGGCGGAAATCACCAGCGACGGCAAGGCGGTTACCGAAACTTTTGGCTCCATCATCCAGGCGTCGGGCTTTACCCGTTATGATCTCGCCAACCTGCCCGAAATGGGGGGCGGCGCGCTCAAGGACGTGGTAGATCAAGCCGGCTTGGAGGAACTGGCGATCAAGGCAGCAGGTGGCCCCATCAAGCGGCCCTCGGATGGACGCGAGGTCAAGAGCGTCGCGTTTGTCCAATGTGCCGGTCAACGCTCGGATAAAGCGGGCCATTTGCCGTATTGTTCCGGGTTCTGCTGTACCACCTCGATCAAGCAGGCGATGTACTTCAAGGATCAAAATCCCGGGATTGACACGCTGGTGCTTTTTTCCGACCTGCGTACTCCGGGCGCTTCCGGCGAGGATTTTTACCGAAGTGGTCAGAAAAAGGGCGTGACCTTCAGCAAGGGCACGGTGAGTGGCGTGACCCAGGGTTCATCGGGTCCGGTGGTCAGGTTCCAGGATGAAATCCTCAACGATAGTGTCGATTTACCTGTGGATCTGGTGGTGCTTGCCACTGGCCAGGTCGCCAACGCGGGGGTGAACATCGACGCCATGACCGCCCCACAAGTGGAAGGGCAAGGAACCCCCACCGAGCAGAAGGTGTCGATCCTGAACCTGACCTATCGCCAGGGACCGGATCTGCCCCAGCTCAAGTATGGGTTCGCTGATTCTCATTTTATCTGCTTCCCCTATGAGACCCGCCGCACCGGCATCTACACCGCTGGCCCAGTCCGTCGGCCCATGGACATTGCGCAAGCAATGGAAGACGCGACCGGCGCCGCGCTCAAGGCGATTTCCGCACTGGAAAACGCCGGTCTCGGACGCGCCGCGCATCCGCGTTCCGGTGATCTGTCCTTCCCCAGCTTCCGCAAGGAAGGTTGTACCCAGTGCAAGCGTTGCACGGTGGAATGCCCATTTGGGGCCATTGACGAGGACGAGCAACGTTATCCACAATTCAACGAGGCCCGCTGTCGGCGTTGTGGAACCTGCATGGGCGCGTGCCCGGTGCGGGTCATTTCCTTCGAGAATTACTCGGTGGAAACCGTCGGCCAGCAGGTCAAGGCGGTGGAGATTCCCGACGAATTCTCCAACAAGCCGCGCATTCTGGTGCTTGCCTGCGAGAACGACGCCTATCCAGCCCTCGACATGGCCGGCCAGAATCGCCTCGAATACAGCGCCTTCGTGCGTATTGTTCCGGTGCGGTGCCTGGGATCGGTGAACACCATCTGGCTCAACGACGCGCTGAATAATGGCTATGACGGCGTGATACTGATGGGTTGCCAGAAAGGCGACAACTATCAGTGCCATTTCGTCAAGGGTTCCGAAATGGCGCATTATCGGATGAGCAAGATTGGCGACACCCTCAAAGGCATGAACCTGGATACCGACCGCGTCAAGACCTACGAGGTTGCAATCACCGATATCCACCGCATTCCCAAGCTGATTAACGACTACGCCGCCGTGGTCGAGAAGATGGGACCCAGTCCCTTCAAGGGCTTCTAGGAGGAACACTCATGACTGAAGCAAAATATCGAAATAGTTTTCTCAGGGAAGTGGAGGCCAATGTCGAGGAGGGCGAATGGGTCAAGATGTGCATGCAGTGCGGGGTCTGCGCGGGTTCCTGCCCGATGGGTCCGTATTGGGAGCATCCACCCCAGGAAATTTTCATGATGATCCGCGCCGGCAAGCGCGAAGAGGTTTTATCCTCCAGCTCGATGTGGATGTGTACTTCCTGTTATAACTGCCTGGTGCGTTGTCCTCGGGAATTGCCGATTACCCACATCATGCACGGCCTGGCTACTTACGCGAAACGCCTGGGACTCGCGCCGCAAGCAATGATTGGTCCGCGTTTCGCCCAGAAGTTCTGGGATAACTTGACCAATACCGGACGCGTGAATGAATTGAAACTCGGCCTGGCACTATATTTCATCAATGGTCTCGGCGAGGGCGTCAAGACCGCGATGGAAATGCAGGATGTTGGCCTCGGAATGCTCAAGACCAAACGCATGGACCCAATGGAAATTCTCGGTGGTCATGGAGTCAAGGACAAGGCGGGATTCCACGCCATGCTTAAAAAGGCGGAGGAAATTGAACTGGCAAAAATCGCCAAGAATCGCGCGGCGATGGGAGTCTAAGTAATGGCAAAAAAGAATTATTCCTTTTATCCGGGCTGCTCCTCGCAAAAGGGAGCCTCGGCATCGAATTGCACGACTTCCATCAACGCGATTTGCGACACGTTGAATATTCAGCTCAACGAAATCCCCGACTGGAATTGCTGCTCGGCGTCGATTGGATATGCAGGCGGCGGTGAATTGCCCCGTCTGACTTTATCGGCGCGTAATTTGGCGTTGTCCGAGCAACATAATCCCGGCCAGGATGTGGTCGCCACCTGCGCCGCGTGCTGGCTTTCGACGCGGGAAGCCAAGGAACGTCTCGCCCACGATCCGCAATTGTTCGCTGAAGCCAATACGGCATTGAAGGAAGCCGGACTCACCCTCAAGAACAAAACTCCACCGGTGCGGCACATGGTTGAGGTTTTGATTGAGGACTTCGGCTATGACGCCCTCAAGGCACCGGTCAAGAAACCCCTTAAGGGTATCAAGATCGCTGGCTATGTAGGCTGTCAAACCAATCGCCCGTTTGGGATTTCAGGGGAATCCTTCGAAAATCCCGTTTATCTCGATAAACTCACCGACGCGATGGGCGCCACTCCGGTCGAAAATTACGACAAAAAAGTGGCCTGCTGCGGTGGTGCATTGGCTTTCTCCGAACCGGAAAAGAGCCAAGCATTAATCAAGGATATTATCCAGGCCGCCTACGATGGCGGCGCGGATATGATTGTCACCCCTTGTCCGGTATGCCAAATGAACGTCGAGGTGTATCAGGGGCATATCAATAAACGCCACGGGACGAATTTCAATATTCCCGTGGTTTATTATTCAACCCTGATGGCGGTGGCCTACGGAAAATCCGGCAAGGAGGCGGGTCTGGATGGCCAAGTGATTCGCGCCAAGCAGTTGGATGAGATTGCGTCGCGGTAGAAAAAACGCGGTGGCTGGTAGGTAAAAAGCCCCGACCAAGCGATTGGTTGGGGCTTTTTAGTTTTGATTGCTCTTACTCATTGGTTATTCTACTAGAGTCGAAAAATCTAATGAATACTTTACATTTGGAATATGAAAATGATTTTTATGGGTGGATCTATAAAAATATTGAGTTACTAAAAAAACGTCAGTTTGCGGAAATTGATATTGATATTCTAATCGATGAATTAGAAAATATGGCTAAACGTGATAAACGGGAGTTAATAAGCAGATTTACCATTCTTATTGCTCATTTGCTTAAATGGCAATTTCAATCAGAGCAGCGTGGTGGTAGCTGGCAAAGTTCTATCGATGAACAACGTTTTAAAATTGACAAGCATTTGGAAGATAGTCCTAGCTTAAAAAGTCAAATCACTGAAAGTATTAAAATAGCTTATCCAGATGCACGAAAGTTGGCTATTAAGGAAACTAAATTAGCTTCAAAAATATTTCCAAGTGAGTGTCTTTATTCTATTGATCAATTGTTGGATGAAAATTTTTATCCTAATTAAAATGCTTTCACTATGAGTACTCATATGTTATTTAACTCTTATATTTTTATTTTTTTTTTCTTCTCGATTGTATTTTTTTGATTTTTTCGCATCGGGAATTATAGCCACGCTTTAGCTTCGCTATGGCTAGTGACTGCTTCTCTGTTTTTCTATGGTTGGTGGAACATTCTATTCTTGTAGGAGTTACGCAGTTGAAAATAAACAACCCCGCCGCAAGCGGCGGGGTATTTTTGCACTACGGTTCGCAC
>CAUYTW010000074.1 GCA_963575715.1 Gammaproteobacteria bacterium
TCAGGGGTTTTCGCATCGAACTGGGTGAGATCGAGGCCGCCTTGGGTCGTCATCCGATGGTCAGTCAATGCGCGGTTTTAGCGCGCACTGATGGAGGCCAAGAGACTCGGCTGGTGGCCTACCTGGTAGGCACGGCCGTACCGGTGGCAAAGCTGCGCGCCCACTTGGCCGAGACGCTGCCGGACTATATGGTCCCGGCGGTCTTCGTTTGGCTGGATGTCCTGCCGCTTACCCCCAACGGCAAGCTCGACCGCAAGGCATTGCCGGTGCCGAATGCACCGATCTCGGCTGCGGTCTTCGAGCCGCCGAAGAGCAATACCGAGCAGCATATCGCCGCAGTGTGGTGCGAGGTACTGGGGCGCGAGACAGTAAGCATCCACGACAATTTTTTCGATCTCGGCGGGCATTCGTTGCTGATCATGCGTGTCCACAGTTTGCTTATGTCGGCGTATCCCACGCTTAAGATCGTGGATCTTTTTACCTATCCACGCATTCGGTTGTTGGCCGACGCGTTGGATCAGGCAACTGGCACACCCGAGCAGGCTCAGTCTCGCGCAGGTCAGACGCGTGGCGAGCAGCGCCGGGCTCTTGAACGTATGCGTGCGCAGGATCGTCAATCCATGCGGCGTCCACATTGATCCATTTGTGTTCAGCATCATGGTGATCATGACGACCACCATTCCATATTGGGAGTTTACCGATGTCTTCAGTACTGAATCCAAACGATGCCTTTGCCTCTTTGCCGTTGGAGGTATTGCTTGATTCCTACCAGCTCAGTCAGGCCATCTTTACCCTGGTTCACCTGAGAATACCTGAGCATCTACACGAAAATGGCCCGACGTCATTGGCGACCTTGGCCGCGCAGACGAAAGCGGATGAGAAAATTTTACGTCACCTGCTTGAGATCGCCCGTTGCCTCGAACTGGTCGGGTGGGATTCCATGCAAGGCTATGCGCTGACCCCCAGGGGGCAGCGCCTATGCACCACCGCAAACGATACGGTGCGGCCCCTCATGACACTTCTAGAGCGGGGATATGCTGCTTGGGGTGCCATGCCTCAGGCATTCAAAACCGGACAGACCCCCTTCGAGACGGTCTATGGAACCAATTTTTTTCGTGATCTGGCACGCAATCCAGAGCAAAACCGTGCTTTTAATCAATTAATGGCGATCACCACTGAGCTTTGGCTTGCAGCCACAGGGGTACATTATCCATTTACCGGACATCTCATTGATCTCGGTGGTAACACCGGTGCCTTGAGCATACGCCTGTTACAACAATTCCCTGCGTTGCGTGCCACGGTGTTCGATCTGCCACAGGCCCTTGAGCAGGCTCCGGCCGTCATCGAGAATGCGGGTGTTACGGCACGTTGTGCGCTTGTGCCCGGGAGTTTCTTCGAGCCTGCGGCGATCCCCCGCGACGGCGACATCTATCTGGTGTCGCGGGTCTTGCTCAATTGGAATGATGATCAGGCGGTCGAGATCTTGCGTAATTGTCGTCAGGCTATGTCGGTCACAAGCCGCCTGTTGATCCTCGAATTCGTCTTACCTGACCCCGCACCGTTCGGTAGCCTGCTTACCAGTTTAAATCTGTGGGTGATGTTCGGCGCGAGCATCCGCACCCAAGGTGAATTTGAGGCGTTGCTGGCACGCGCTGGTTTCTCTGATCCACGGTGGATCGCGATTGGGGCTAATCCATCCAGGGATCTGTATCTCCTTGAGGCCCGCCCTTAATGCAGACCACCCGTTGTGAATTGAGGTAGAACAACTTGTCATGACAGACACCACAACACATGGGATCGCCGTGATCGGCATGGCCGGTCGTTTCCCGGGTGCCTATGACATTGAGACCTTTTGGGAGATGCTCAGTACTGGGCGCGAGGGGCTTACGCGTTTCACCAAGGAGGCGCTACGCGCTGCCGGGACTCCAAGCGAGTGGCTCGCAAGCCCAAATCATGTCCCGGTCGGGGCAATCATTGAGGATGCGGATCGGTTCGATGCGCCATTTTTTGATATTGGCACCCGCGATGCCGAGGTCACCGATCCGCAGCAACGCCTATTTATGGCCTGCGCCTGGCACGCACTTGAGCATGCCGGTTACGCGCCGGGGACCACGACGGCGCGTGTCGGAGTCTATGCCGGAGTCGGTGACGACAGCTATCGCCAGACGGTATTGGCACCGTATGAGGCCGAGCTGCTGGCCGCACTCGGGGCATATCGATTGATGACGGTCAGCGGCAAGGACTTTATCGCGACCCAAACCGCCTACAAGCTCAACCTCACCGGGCCTGCGCTGACAGTTCAAACAGCCTGTTCGACCTCTCTGGTCGCCGTGCATCTGGCCTGCCAGGCCCTCCACGGCTTGGAGTGTGATATCGCCCTAGCAGGTGGTGCAGCCATCGGTTTTCCCCAGGTGCAGGGTTATCTGTATCAGGAGGGCATGATCTTGTCACCGGACGGGCATTGCCGAGCCTTCGATGTCGCAGCGCGTGGCACATCACCCGGTGCCGGGGTTGGTCTGGTGGTACTCAAGCGCCTCGACGAGGCACTGGCCGATGGCGACAGCATTCACGCGGTCATCTGCGGGTCGGCGATCAACAATGACGGTGCCGACAAGGTCGGCTACACAGCACCGAGTGTCCATGGGCAGGCCGATGTCATCGCCGAAGCACTTGCGGTGGCCGGGGTGCACCCGGATGCGGTTACTTATATTGAGGCCCACGGCACCGCCACCCCCCTCGGCGATCCAATCGAGATCCAGGCCTTGACCCAGGCCTTTCGCCTCCACACCCAGCGGCGTGGTTATTGCGCCATCGGCTCGGTCAAGACCAACATCGGTCATGCCGATACCGCTGCCGGTGTGGCGGGTCTCATCAAGACGGTGCTCTCGCTCGCACACCGGCAATTGCCCCCCAGCCTGCATTTCACCACTCCCAATCCCGAGCTTGGCCTTGAGATCAGCCCGTTTTTTGTCAACACCCAGCTGCGAGCCTGGGAGACGCCCGTTGGTCAGGCACGCTTTGCAGGGGTCAGCTCGTTTGGGATCGGTGGCACCAACGCCCACCTGGTCCTGACCGATGCCCCGGTAGCGGAGCCGACCAGTCCACCAGGGCCGGTGCAATTGCTGTGTGTCTCGGCCAAGACCACAGCGGCACTGGCGGGTGCCACGACGAAACTGGCGGCGTGGCTCGAGCAGCATCCCGAAGCCGTGTTGGCGGACGTTGCCCACACCTTGAGCCGGGGGCGCAAACACTTCGCCTATCGACGTGCCCTGGTGGCGTGCGATGTCGCGGACGCCCAGCGGCAACTAGCCGCGCCAATGGGCCTGATGGATGGCCAAGCATTGGAACACACCCCCGAGGTGGTTTTTTTATTCCCAGGTCAAGGCAGTCAATATATGGCCATGTCCCGTGGCCTCTACACGGCGGACAGGACGTTTCGTGAGATCATGGATGACCTCGCCACCCGGCTTGCGGGGCATTTGGGCCTAGACATTAGAACCCTTTTGTACGGTGACGATCCGAGTGCACCTAGTCGCCTGACCGAGACCCGCATCACCCAACCGGTACTGTTCGCCCTCGAATACGCCTTGGCGCGCCACTGGATGCGCTGGGGCATCACGCCGACCGCCATGCTAGGCCACAGCATCGGGGAGTATGTCGCCGCCTGCCTGGCCGGTGTTTTTTCACTCGATGCTGGATTGGCGCTGGTCGTGGCACGCGGTGCCCTAATCCAGTCGTTGCCACCCGGGGCCATGCTCGCCGTCGCCTGCTGCGAGGCCGAGGCACGGCACTGGGTTGGTGGGGAGATCGCATTGGCCGCCGTCAATTCCCATGAACGCTGCGTGGTGTCTGGGACTCCGACCGCGATTGGCGCACTAGCGGAGCGACTGCACGCAGAGGGGATAGCGACCCGACGCCTAGCGACTTCCCACGCCTTCCACTCAGGCATGCTGGACCCGATCCTGGAGCGCTTTAGGGCGCGTGTGCGCGCCATTGAACTCACCGAACCGCGTATCCCTTACCTGTCCAACTTAACCGGTACCTGGATGCGACCGCAGGATGCCTGTGACCCAGATTATTGGGTCTCACAACTACGCGAAACGGTACGCTTCGCCGACGACCTTGGTACCGTGTTCACGCGCTCGGCACCAACGCTGCTTGAGGTCGGCCCCGGCCCGGGACTTGCGTCCCTCGCCAGGGCGCATCCGAACGCACCAGCCGATCTTGTGACTCTAGGCAGCCTGCCGCGTACCCAGGAAACGACCAACGAGGCAGAACTGACCGAGATGCTCGTAAGCCTGGGTCGGCTTTGGACGTTGGGTACCAAGGTGGACTGGAAGGGCGTCTCCGGTGCCGAACGACGGCGGCGAATCCCCTTGCCACTATATCAATTCGAACGGAGGCGCTACTGGTACGCGGGTCAGGGGAACGCGACCGAGGCCACCGATGAGATTTCGAGGTCGCTGCCAGATCAACCGCGACCAGAACCAGCGCTCGACCGCTCACTTTCGTCCCTGGAACAGACGATTGCCGAGATCTGGTCCCACAGCCTTGGCGGTCCCATCACCGCCGATACCGACTTTTTTGCCGCTGGTGGCGACTCACTGCTCGCGACTCAATTGATGGCACGGCTTTCAGAACAGTTCAACCACCCACTCGACGCCCATTTGCTCATGCAGGCACCAACCGTCGCCAAACTGGCCGCCTGGATCGCCGTGCAGACCGTAAGAGAGACATCATGCCCCGACCACACCCAGTCCGAACTGGTCGTCGAGATCCAGGGTGGCGAGCCGGGTTGGCGACCACTCGTCTTGCTGCACCCAGTTGGCGGGCATGTCTATTTCTACCGTGAGACGGCGCAACACATCGACTTGCGGCTGCCTGTTTATGGAATCCGCGCCCAAGGTGTGCACGGCGAGGCCGAACCCTTGACCTCCATCGCCGAGATGGCGGAGATCTACACAGATGCACTGCGTACCCTTCAGTCCACCGGACCATATCATCTGGCCGGGGCCTCGTTTGGCGGCACCTTGGCCTATGCGCTGGCACAGCGACTCGTCGCCGCAGGTGAGCAGGTCGCCTACCTGGGTCTCATCGACACTCCGAGCACCGCCAACATGCCGGTCGAACTGGAGGATACAGTGCAGATACTCCACTACCTGCTGACGATCGGTCACCGATTCGACGTCGGGATCGACACCCTGCGTGTACTCGACGAAGACGCACGCCTCGCTTATTTTCTCACCGCAACCGGCCAAGTAGACACAACAGCTGCCCGTGCCGAGCTTGGTATCGTACTAAAACTTTTCATGACCAACATGGCGGCGATGCGTGCCTACTGCCCGCTAACCTATCCCGGTAAGATCCATTTCTACCTGGCCCGCGAACGGGATGCCTTCAATGCACAAACCCCGGCCCACGGTTGGATCCCGCTGGCTGAAGGAGGGCTTGAGATCCATACCGTGCCAGGTAACCATATCAGCATGAATAGCCCACCGCACGTCGAGCACCTTGGGCGATTGATACGCCAACATCTCCCGCCGTCGATCCGCGCATAGCAACCCTGGTACAGACGTGATCAGGACAGTAAATTCAACCTAACCGCCGGTTCGAGCATGTGGACCGGCATCACACAACCGGAGGCCACAATGGCTTGGGATGACGATGACGCGATCCTTGAAGTCGTAGTTAATCACGAAGAACAGTATTCGATTTGGCCCGCGCACCGTGAGCCACCCGCAGGCTGGCGCAAGGCAGGAAAACAAGGCATCAAAGCTGAGTGTCTGGCCTGGATTGAGGAGGTCTGGACCGATATGCGGCCCCTATCCCTGCGCCTACGGATGAAAGAGAAAGGGCTTGATTGAAGGTTTAGGTCATGCTCAAACAATTAACGTAAATCACCCCACGCATAAATGCGGGTGCTTTAATGGAATAAAGCCTGGTTTACCAGCCTAAGTCCGAGAAATTGGACTCCG
>CAUYTW010000075.1 GCA_963575715.1 Gammaproteobacteria bacterium
TTATCGCGGTTAATATCATGTTTTTATTCCTATTTTAGTGTTAACAGGCCCTAGTATCGCAGTTAGTATAGAAAAATTGGAATATGTCACATTCTCACGTTGACGTGGTAATAGCTTCTCAATTTTTTCAAAATTATCGTGGTTAATATCATGTTTTTACTCCTACTTTTAGTGTTAACAGGCCCTATATCGTTGCACAGCGAGGAGAGCGCCGATGATCGCCAATGACCTCAATGCCTATACCATCGATTCGTTGCTTGATCGGCACGCCGCGCAACACCCGCAGCAGATCGCCTTTGACGATGGCCTACACGCCATTGATTATGCGGAATTCAATCGATTGGTGGGGAGTCTTGCTACGGGCCTGAACCAAGCCGGTGTCGTGGCTGGGGATGCGCTTGCGCTGGTTCTCCCCGATCGCCTGGAATTCGTCGTCGCGTTTTACGCGGCGGCACGTATCGGCGCGCTGACCTTACCGCTTGATCCTACATTGAATCATATTGAACTCCAGTGGTATCTCGCCGATGTGGCTCCCAAAGTAGTGATCACCGACGCCCATGCCCTCGGTGCCTGCCGACAGGCCATCACTCAGACCAACCCGCAGCCACGCATCATCGTCTGTGACGTTCCGGGACCGGATGGCCTTAATGCGCTATTTTGCGAACCACCGCTGCCTCCGACCCGACCGGTGCTTGAGAGGCCCTTGGTATGCTTCCACACCTCTGGATCCACGGGACGGCCTAAGCGTGTTGTGCTGTCCCATGGCAACCTGGCCGCCGAGGTCAGCCAATTCGTGACGGCAGCCACGTTGGACGCGACCGATACCATTTTGTGCCTCGCGCCCCTCAATCACTCCTATGCGTTGGAAAACGCAATGCTTGCCGCCCTGGGCACCGGTTGCACCCTCGGTATATTGCCCCCCGATGCAACGCCTTTGATCGCTCGACTTATCGATGTGGTATCTTAGAGTGTTGATCAATACGACTGTCGTTGCACAGCGAGGAGAGCGCCGATGATCGCCAATGACCTCAATGCCTATACCATCGATTCGTTGCTTGATCGGCACGCCGCGCAACACCCGCAGCAGATCGCCTTTGACGATGGCCTACACGCCATTGATTATGCGGAATTCAATCGATTGGTGGGGAGTCTTGCTACGGGCCTGAACCAAGCCGGTGTCGTGGCTGGGGATGCGCTTGCGCTGGTTCTCCCCGATCGCCTGGAATTCGTCGTCGCGTTTTACGCGGCGGCACGTATCGGCGCGCTGACCTTACCGCTTGATCCTACATTGAATCATATTGAACTCCAGTGGTATCTCGCCGATGTGGCTCCCAAAGTAGTGATCACCGACGCCCATGCCCTCGGTGCCTGCCGACAGGCCATCACTCAGACCAACCCGCAGCCACGCATCATCGTCTGTGACGTTCCGGGACCGGATGGCCTTAATGCGCTATTTTGCGAACCACCGCTGCCTCCGACCCGACCGGTGCTTGAGAGGCCCTTGGTATGCTTCCACACCTCTGGATCCACGGGACGGCCTAAGCGTGTTGTGCTGTCCCATGGCAACCTGGCCGCCGAGGTCAGCCAATTCGTGACGGCAGCCACGTTGGACGCGACCGATACCATTTTGTGCCTCGCGCCCCTCAATCACTCCTATGCGTTGGAAAACGCAATGCTTGCCGCCCTGGGCACCGGTTGCACCCTCGGTATATTGCCCCCCGATGCAACGCCTTTGATCGCTCGACTTATCGATGTGGTATCCCGCGCTCGCAGCCTCAAGCCACGAGTTCTCTTCGCGGTGCCCTTTCAGTTCGAACTCCTCGCCCAATTGCCTGACGACGGCACTGAGGTCTGGCCGCACCTACGCTATGCCTTTTCCTCGGGCGGTCTGTTATCACCGACCACCTTCGAACGCTTCCAGCGACGCTTCGGTTATGGAATCCGCTCTCTGTACGGTGCCTCGGAAATGGGCACCGTGGCGGTTGAACTGGGTACTGAGCTTGATCCTGCCACCGTTGGGCGACCGCTCCCAGGGGTTGAGGTACGCATCCTCGACCAGCGTGGGGTACCGGTGGCACCCGGTGCTGTGGGACACATCTGGGTGTATTCACTGGCCCTCCCCGCCGGGTATGCGGGGGAGGTCGCGGATAATCCCTTCCGTGACGGAGGATACTGGACGGGCGATCAGGGCACCTTCGATCCCCGAGGGCGCTTACTGATCGAGGGACGGGCCAGCCGTTTCATCGAAGTCGCCGGGACCAAGGTTGATCCCGCCGAGGTGGAGCAAATCCTCATGACTCATCCGGAGGTGCGCGAGGCTGCAGTGCTCGGGCTGCCTGCCGCTCACGGGATGATCCTTGCCGCGCTTTACGTCAGCGACGCATCCACCCTGGACGCTGAGGTTCTACGCCGCTATTGCATCGAACGACTCATTCCGTTCAAGGTGCCGGAACGATTCGCACGCTGTTCCGCACTACCCCGCACTGCCGTGGGTAAACTGCGCCGGGATGCACTCGAGACTACCTTTACGACCCGGAAATCAGCTCTCCCAACCGAACGCCATGCCCTGCGTCATGCCCTGCGCGCGGCTATCACCCAGGTCCTCCCCGATGCAGGCCCCATTCCCGACGATCAGCCCCTACACCACTTCGGCCTCACCTCCATCGGGATCATGGCGCTGCAACGGGCCATTGCCGAACATCTGGGCTACGAATTGCCCCTTACCGCCTTCTTCGACCGTCCGAGCATCGACGCCCTGATCGACGGCATTACCACATTGGATCAACGACTCTCACCCACCCTGCCCACGCCAACGGATCCTGCCGACCCCATTGCCATCGTCAGCCTCGCCTGTCGCTTTCCCGGTGGCATCGACACCCCCGAAGCCCTGTGGCAAGCCCTCGATCAGGGCCACGATGTCATCGGCCCCTTCCCCACCGATCGCGGCTGGCAACTGGACGGCCTGTTCGACCCGGACCCCACAGCCATCGGCAAGATCCTCACCACCCGTGGTGGATTTCTCACCGATCCGGCGGGCTTCGATGCTGCCCACTTTGCGATCAGCCCACGTGAGGCCAAAGTCACCGACCCACAGCAGCGGGTGCTGTTGGAACTGGCCTGGGAGGCCTTTGAGCGGGCAGGCCTGCCCCCAGATCAGCTTGATGGCCGCCCAATCGGGGTCTACATCGGCCTCTGGGGCAACGACTACGACGACCGCGCCCCGATGGCTGAATCCGCCGACGGTTACGCCCTACTGGGCAGCGAAACCAGCATCGCTACCGGGCGTATTGCCTACAGTTTCGGACTCCATGGACCAGCTGTGACCGTCGACACCGCCTGCTCTTCTTCTCTCGTCGCCCTGCATCTGGCCTGCCAGGCCCTACGCAACGGCGAATGCGAGCAGGCACTCGCCGGTGGCGCCACCCTCTACAGCCATTTAGACTCCTTCATTGCTTTCAGCCGCATGCAGGTCTTAAGCCCCGACGGCGTCTGTCGCCCTTTCAGCGCCAACGCCAACGGCGCGGTCTGGTCCGAGGGTGCGGGGCTGGTTCTCGTCGAGCGCCTGAGCGACGCCCAACGATACGGGCACCCCATCCTCGCGATTATCAAAGGCTCGGCGGTCAACCAAGACGGGCGCAGCCAAGGCATCACCGCCCCCAACGGCCTGAGCCAACAACGGGTGATCCGCGCGGCCCTCGCCGCCGCCGGACTCCCAGCACAGGCCATCGATATCGTCGAGGCCCATGGCACCGGCACCGCCCTGGGTGACCCCATCGAAGCCAATGCCCTACTAGCCACTTACGGCCAGCGTGATCCCGAGCGACCGCTCCGCCTTGGCGCGGTCAAGGCCAACCTGGGACACACCCAGGCGGCCGCAGGCATTGCTGGGCTGATGAAACTCGTGCTCGCCCTGACCTACGAACACCTCCCGGCAACCCCCCACATCAACGACCCCAGCCCTCACGTGGACTGGACGAGTGGTACCCTTGCCCTGGCCACCGAGGCCAGCGCCTGGCCCCGGGGCGAGCACCCACGGCGAGGTGCCGTCTCCTCCTTCGGCGTCTCCGGCACCAATGTTCACCTCATCCTCGAAGAGGCCCCAGTCACCGCCCCGCCAACCGCCACGGCCTTTTCGCCCACACTACCACTGCTGCTCTCCGGGCGTGACTTAGACGGCCTGAAGGCCCAGGCCCAGCGCTGGGCCGACTGGCTCGCCGCCCATCCCGAGGTTAATCACGATGACCTGCGCCGTACCGCCGCACTGCATCGTAGCCACTTGATCCAGCGAGCTGCCATCCAAGCGGAAGACATTCCCCAAACCCGTGAGGCACTTTTAGCCTTGGCTGCGGTCCAGCCCCATCCCAGGATCACCACCGGGCAGACTCATCCCCTCGGCGGCATGGTCTTCGTCTTCCCTGGACATGGCAGCCAATGGTTCGGGATGGGCCGGGCGATGCTTGAGGAATCTTCCGCCTTCGCCGCCGCCATCGACGTCTGCGATACCGCCCTTCTCCCCCATACTGGTTGGTCGGTGCGGGCAGTACTTCGGGGCGACACAGGCGACGAGTGTCCGCCGTTGGAGCGGATCGACGTACTCCAACCCTGTCTTTTTGCCATGGGGATCGGCTTGGCCGCTGCCTGGCGCGACCTCGGTATTGAACCCACGGCAGTGGTCGGACACAGCGTCGGTGAGATCGCCGCCGCCGTGGTCGCCGGTGCCCTTTCGCTTGCCGACGGCGCCCGGCTGGTGGCCCTGCGGGGCCGACTCATCGCCAGTGTTCCCCACGACGGCGCTATGCTCTCGGTATCGCTACCACCTGCGGCTCTGGCTGAACGCATCGCACCCTGGGGCGCAGCGCTTGCGATCGGGGTGATCAATACCCCTAACAGCGGGGTCGTCTCCGGGGATCGTGCGGCCATTGAAGCCTTAGAAACAGCCTTAACCGCCGAGGGCATTCATTGCCGCCGGGTGCAGATCGGCTTTGCCGCCCACAGCGCCCAGATGGACGGCATCCTCGACGCCCTGGCCGTAGGCCTTGCGGACTTCGTCCCCCAACAGACCAATATTCCCTTTTACTCCACCGTCACCGGCGATGCTGTATCCGGGATGACATTAGGCACGCACTACTGGCGGCGTAACCTGCGCGAACCGGTGCGCTTTGACCTTGCCCTGGCTACCTTGGTGGCAGATGGGTATGGGGTCTTTGTGGAACAAGGTGGACACCCGATCTTGGCACTGCCCATTACCGAGGCCGCAGGAGCGAACGCGGTAGTGACCGGTTCACTGCGCCGCGAGGCCGGTGGCCTCGACCAACTCCACCGAGCCTTGGGGGCACTTCATGTCGCCGGTCTGACTATCGACTGGCAGCGACTCATGGGCCAGGGTCCGGTGGTCCCTCTGCCGACCTATGCCTTCCAGCGTCAGCGCTATTGGCTGACTGCGACCCCAAAGGCCGGCACCGCCTTTGGTGGGTCGTCCATCACCCATCCTTTGCTGGGTACGCCCATTCCCTTGGCGGATGGGGATGGCATCCTGTTCACGACCCACCTGGGCCTCGATACCCACCCCTGGCTGGCGGATCACCGTATCTTCGACACTGTATTGGTACCAGGTACCGGCCTGCTTGACATGGCGTTGGCCGCAGGACAAGTGGTGGATTGCCCAACCGTTGCCGATTTGACCCTTGTCGCACCCCTGGCCGTACCCGCGACCGAGGGTGTGCGTATCCAACTCCAACTGCGAGCGCCTGACGCACAAGGGCAGCGGGCGCTGACCATTCATGGCCAGATTGCCGAGGACTCCACCTGGACCTTGCATGCCACGGGCGCTGTGACCTCATCCACCGCCCCATCCACCCCCATCCCGGCGGCCTGGCCGCAGGTTGACGCCGAGGCGCTTGACCTAACCGAGCTGTATTCTCGCCTCACGGCAGAC
>CAUYTW010000076.1 GCA_963575715.1 Gammaproteobacteria bacterium
GAACTTGTGAATTTGACTTCTCAAGCCCCCGCCTTTAGCCGTGGGGTTCCTGACTGTTAGTCGCTGAAAATAACGAAGGCTGCTTGTATCTGTTCACTAGTGAATCCACGCTGAACGAGAAAACGCATCTGTGCAGCTCGATCTCGATTATCGGCTGGAGGAAGAATTCCGAAACGTCGCACCCGTACCGAGCACGCTAAATCACGCCAGCGTTCGGCATGGAAATTAAGAGCGGTAGTTACTCTTTCGCCGGTTAAGCCTCGCAAACGCAACTCAGCGGCAATTTTCAGTGGACCCTGCCCCCGCGTGGCGCGTCCCTCAACGAACGACTCCAGGAATCGATCATCACTTTGAAGACCCTGATCGGCAAGGCACTCAACGGCTGTTTCGGCGTCCTTAGCGGAAAACCCACGGGTACGCAACTTGATATGCAGTTCACGCCGGGAGTGCTCTCGTCGCGTCAATAGCTCAAGCGCTTTGGCGCGCGCCGAGGCGCGGTCCTCGAACGGCATTAGCTATTCCTCCTGCTCCAGGTTCACATCCTCACTCGCGCTCATATCTGAGTCCAATAATGTCGTAATAATCACTTGTTCGGGATTAGCCAAAGCCTTGGAGCGAACCTTGGCTTCCAAATCCACCGCGAGTTCTGCGTGCTCCCGTAGATAGTTACGCGCATTATCCTTACCCTGACCGATGCGGGTGCTGTTATAACTGTACCAAGCACCGGATTTTTCTACCAATCCTAGCGCTACTCCCATTTCAATCAGTTCTCCCTCCCGTGAGATACCCTCATTGTAAAGTATGTCAAACTCCGCCTGCTTGAAGGGCGGCGCGACCTTATTTTTCACTACTTTGACGCGGGTCTCGTTGCCAATGACCTCATCACCTTTCTTGATTGAACCAATGCGACGGATGTCCAGACGTACCGAAGCATAAAATTTCAGTGCATTGCCACCAGTAGTCGTTTCGGGGTTACCAAACGTAACTCCGATCTTCATCCGAATTTGATTGATGAATACAACCAAGGTATTGGAACGCTTGATGTTGGCGGTGAGTTTGCGTAACGCTTGCGACATCAGGCGCGCGTGCAATCCAACGTGGGAGTCACCCATCTCGCCTTCGATTTCAGCTTTGGGAGTGAGTGCAGCCACTGAATCAATGACCACGATATCCACCGCCCCCGAACGAACCAAGGCATCGGCAATTTCCAATGCCTGTTCACCAGTGTCAGGTTGTGATACTAAGAGTTCTTTAAGATTCACCTTGAGTCGAGCGGCATATTGGGCATCCAGGGCATGCTCGGCGTCAATGAATGCCGCAGTACCGCCCGCACGTTGAGCTTGAGCAATGACGTGAAGAGTAAGGGTAGTCTTACCGGAAGATTCCGGCCCATAAATCTCCACTACCCGTCCACGAGGTAGTCCACCTACTCCGAGTGCAACATCTAAACCAAGAGAACCGGTGGGAATAACAGTAATATCGGTGGCTGTGGAGGCATCCCCCAAGCGCATCACCGACCCCTTGCCAAACTGACGCTCAATTTGAGCCAGGGAAGAGGCCAGGGCCTTCTTTCGATTGTCATCCATTGCCATTGCCTTACCTCGCTGCACGTACCAAAATATTATGACATGATTATATGATGGATATTGGACCTTATCCAAAATTTCCATCAAATTGTGGCATACACCGCTATAAATGCACAGTTATATTGCTAACCACTAAAAACATGTTTTTTAAAATGGATGACTAAACAGGATTCACGAACTGTATCATCTATGTATAATTCTGCTTTCGGGCGAAAGTGGCGGAATCGGTAGACGCGCTGGTTTTAGGTACCAGTGGGGCAACCCGTGAGAGTTCGAGTCTCTCCTTTCGCACCCCCATCTCCTCCTTCCCGAAAAACCCACTCCGTATGGATCTTGCCATCGGGAGGGTTGTAACCGAGGTACAAAGATGCAGTCTTCATTGGAGATCACAAAAGGCTTGGAACGCCGTCTTACTATTACTATTCCTGGGAAAGATATCACGCAAGAGCTGAATAACCGTCTGAAATCCTTAACGCAAACTGTGCGGATTGCAGGCTTTCGTCCTGGAAAGATTCCACTTGCATTAATTCATAAGCGATTCGGTACCCAAGTTCGACAAGAAGTAGTGGATGAACTTATCAAATCTAGCTTGACAAACGTTTTAGCAGAACATCAGATGCGCTTGGCCAATACCCCGACACTTGAACTAACCGCCGGAGATGAGTCACTTCAAGGGGACGTGCGTTACACTGCTACTTTCGAGGTCTATCCAGAAGTAAATTTAGCTCCATTAAAAGAATTAGTTATCAATCGCCCTGAAGTTCTGATAAATGAATCCGATATAGACACGATGTTGGAAAATTTCCGTCACCAATGCCAAACCTGGACCCAGATTGGTGACCGTCCGGCCATGCTTGGTGATCGGGTAAAAGTAGATTTCACCAGTACCCTAACTGATGGTAAGGATTATTCTGGAAATATCGGTAACGATGTTTTAATTATTTTAGGTGAGGGAATATTCATTGCTGGATTTGAGCGCCATCTCATTGGTGTAATGACTGGAGAGACGCGAGTAGTAGAAGTAACTTTTCCCGTCGGCTATCACAATTCAGAGATAGCGGGTAAATCCGCAATATTCAATATTGTTGTTAAATCAGTGGAAAGCGCAAAAATACCTGAATTGGACGAGATATTTATCCGCAATTTCGGAGTAGTTGAAGGAACACTGGAAGCCATGCGTCAATCGATACGTAAAGTCATGGAACGAAATTTCGAAAGTAAAGTTTGGCAATTAGCTAAGAATCAAGTAATGGATGCGTTATGTCAAATTAATTCACTAGAGATACCTAAAAAATTGCTGGAGGAAGAGATAATTAGGTTGCGATCTGAGTTTTCTATTGACCAATTATCAAACGTACTATTGGAAAATCAAGCACGGCGTAATGTAACTTTAGGAATTATCATTAATGAAATTATTGTTCGTCAGAATCTAAAGGTTGATCCAAAAAGAGTGCGTGCTTATATTCGAAGTTTAGCAGAGGATTATGAAACCCCTGAAGAAGTAGAACGCGTATATTTATCAGATAAAAATCAGTTAAAGGAAATCGAAGCCGCAGTAACAGAGGATATGGTAGTTGAATGGGTTTTGGAACAAGTTCAGGTCAAGATGATTCCTACTCCTTTTAGTGCGCTAGCAAGCCCAATAACTCTCAAAGTAGAGAGAGGAATAAAATCATGATTGATAGCTCCCGTAGTGGCGCTGCACATATCACCGGGTTAAATTTAGTTCCTATTGTCATTGAGCAATCAGCCCGAGGTGAACGATCTTATGATATTTATTCTCGACTACTGAAGGAAAGAGTAATTTTTTTAGTCGGCCCAGTAGAGGATTACACAGCTAATTTAGTAGTGGCTCAACTACTTTTCCTGGAATCAGAAAATCCGGATAAGGACATTCATTTCTACATCAACTCTCCGGGTGGCTCAGTTAGTTCGGGGCTTGCTATTTACGATACAATGCAGTTTATAAAACCCAATGTGAGTACTCTATGTATTGGTCAGGCTGCCAGTATGGGAGCATTACTTCTAGCGGGTGGTACTAAGGGAAAACGTTATTGTCTTCCCCATTCACGTATGATGATTCATCAACCGTTAGGCGGCTTTCAGGGACAAGCGACTGATATAGACATCCACGCCCGTGAAATTCTGCTTATCCGCGATAAGCTTAATCGCATTTTGGTCAAGCATACAGGTCAACCTTTAGAACGTATCCAAAAAGATACAGATCGCGATAATTTTATGAGTCCAGAGACGGCAGTTGAGTATGGTCTTATTGATGAAGTGTTGAATAAACGTATTTCGATTGAATCTCCTAAATCGTCGTCAATCACTTCAAGCTAAAACCATAGCTGCTCTGCGAAATTGGACTACGAAATATCGGCAGACAGGCAGCTCCAGGCTTGAAAGCGGCAGATGCAGACAGAGCTACGGGGATAAAACGATTTGTCGCAAAATTCTAAAAATAAAACCGAAGCTGTGCTGTGTTGCAACATTAACGAGGTGAGCCGGGTTGCAAGATTCGCGTCACCAGATCCGTAAGGGTTGACAGCCGGGAAAGATCGGCAACTTCAACTTCAAGACAAAACAGGAGGACGGCGCTTCCTCCCCATGGCTGAAGCCTGGGGTTTCCGCGTCGAATTTGGATGAGTAATGATAGATACGGTCGCGAAGATATCAATAAACTGCTCTATTGCTCCTTCTGCGGCAAGAGCCAACATGAAGTGCGTAAACTCATTGCCGGGCCATCGGTATTTATTTGTGATGAATGCGTGGCTCTATGCAATGAAATCATCCGTGATGAGGTGGAAGAAAAGTCCATTACTACTAAAACTCGCCATCTGCCTACTCCCCGCGAGATCCGTCGGATTTTGGATGACTATGTCATTGGTCAGGATCGAGCAAAGAAAGTATTATCAGTGGCGGTGTACAACCACTATAAACGTCTTGAAGTGGGTTATAAAAAGGATGATGTTGAACTTTCTAAGAGCAACATTCTGCTCATTGGTCCTACTGGTTCAGGTAAAACCTTGCTCGCCGAGACTATGGCGCGGTTACTGAATGTACCATTTACCATTGCCGATGCCACTACCCTTACGGAAGCGGGCTACGTTGGAGAAGATGTCGAAAATATTATTCAAAAATTACTTCAAAAATGTGACTATGACGTGGAAAAAGCCCAAACGGGTATCGTTTATATTGATGAAATTGATAAAATTTCTCGCAAATCGGATAATCCGTCGATTACTCGTGATGTCTCTGGCGAAGGGGTACAACAGGCTTTACTTAAACTTATCGAAGGTACTATTGCATCGGTACCACCTCAAGGGGGTCGCAAGCATCCTCAACAGGAATATCTTCAAGTCAACACAGTCAATATTCTTTTTATCTGTGGCGGAGCATTCTCGGGATTAGATAAAGTCATTCGTTCCCGTACTGAAAAAAGTGGTATTGGTTTTTCCGCTGACGTACGGAGTAAAGATAACCGTAAAAATTTTAGCGAATTATTAAATGAAGCTGAACCCGAGGATCTTATTCGTTACGGTCTTATTCCGGAATTTGTTGGTCGTTTACCGGTCATGGCTATCTTGGATGAACTAGACGAAGAAGCGTTAATCCGTATCCTCACTGAACCAAAAAATGCTGTTACTAAACAATATCAGCGTATGTTCAGCATGGATGGCTGCGACTTAGAATTTCGTGCGGAAGCGCTCAGTGCTGTAGCACGTAAAGCGATGAATCGAAAAACTGGCGCGCGGGGTTTGCGTTCCATTCTCGAGCATGTACTTCTTGATACCATGTATGACTTACCATCCCTTGAATCGGTTAGTAAAGTAGTTGTGGAAGAATCTGTGATCATCGGAGATGCTAAACCTCTACTTATTTATGAAGGTAGCGAACAACGTGTTGTTGCTGATTTGAAAAATTAAGTTGTCAATTATCCATCAACCCTTCTGAATCTGAAGGGCTTGTAGGGTAACTTACAAGTCTAATTGGTTAATGAACCTCAGTGAAATTTTCGACATTGAAGCGAGCCAAGGAAGGCAAGCGACCCCGACGATACAAGCCATTTAAGTAGCGCAGCAAAGTAGGACGATCGGATGTTAAGTTGTCTGAATCCGTCCGAAGAGGTTCCACGAATTATTGTTTGATTCCCGTCTTACCGGTTTTCAAAACCGAACTCTCGAATTCCACAGGGATGTAATTCATCTCTCGCAACTTTTCGAGATTGTACGAAAGTGCGAGGCTTAATGAAAATAAGTTCGATCAGTTTTAGTCCGGTAATCGTTAGGAGTTACGCAGTTGAATTTGTAACTCTATACAGGATTGAGTTTTTTTCTG